>VGHV01000499.1 GCA_016868095.1 Betaproteobacteria bacterium | reverse complement strand
AAAGTGAATCCTCACCCCGCATGTACTTGCTTGCGACCGGCACGCCATAAACAGGAACGATGGTTTTTGCAGCAAGCATGCCAGGAAGATGCGCAGCACCACCCGCCCCTGCGATGATGGCACGCAAACCTCGCGACAAAGCCGATGCTGCATAGTCAAACATCGCATCGGGCATACGATGTGCCGACAGTACCTTGGCTTCGAAGGGGATTTGAAATTGATCAAGTATGTCGGCTGCAAATTGCATGGTCGGCCAGTCACTCGATGAACCCATCACCAAACCCACCTGCGCATTCTTTGTATTCTCGTTTATTGGATTCATCGTTGTCCGCTAATCATTGGGCACTTTGTTGCGAGGTTCATGGATTTGGAGGTCAATGTTATTGCGCTCATCACTCATGTCCCCGCAAACGGATAAGTGCCTCCCGATACCGGGCTGCGGTTTGTTGAATCACATCGTCTGGCAAGCTCGGTGCTGGCGCGATTTTTTGCCAGGAAGGCACGGTCTCCAACCAATCTCGAAGGTATTGCTTATCAAAAGAAGGCGGCGATATACCCTCTTTCCAGCGATCAGCCGGCCAAAATCTTGAGGAGTCAGGCGTAAGTACCTCATCCATTAAACGCATCCTGCCTTCGTGGTCCAGACCAAATTCAAACTTGGTATCAGCAATCAGAATGCCATGACTTGCCGCAAAGTCAGCCGCGGTTTCATAAAGTTTGAGTGTGATGTCGCGCATCGACGAAGCCGATTCAGCACCGATCATTTGCTCTACTTGTTGATACGTTATATTTTCGTCGTGCGCACCGATCGCAGCTTTGGCTGCAGGGGTAAAAATGCTTTGCGGAAGTTTGGCGGCCTGTTGAAGTCCTGCAGGCAAGGGCACACCACAAACCGCCTGATCGCGCTGATAATCCTTCCAGCCCGAACCGATAAGATAGCCCCTGGCGACTGCTTCGACGGGCAGTGGCTTTAAGCGCATGGCCACCACCGAACGGCCCTTAACCTGATCGCGCTCGCCGGGCGCAACCACCGATTCAGGATCAATATCGGTCAAGTGATTAGGCACCAATGCACTTAAGCGATCAAACCAAAACATACTCATCTCGTGCAAGACCTTACCCTTACCTGGAATAGGCTCAGTCATCACCACATCGAAGGCAGATAAACGGTCGCTTGTCACCATCAACACATGCGATTCGCCCACAGCATAAAGATCGCGAACCTTTCCTCTTGCGATCAAAGGCAGCGACCGAATCGAGCTCTCATAAAGCGCATCAAGCTGTGAACGATGCTGCGTTGATGCACGCGTTGCCAATGGCTCCGAATTTGCTGCTGTACTCATGATCGTTGGCTCCGAATGCGGATGCGTTTGGCGCGAGGATGCACGCTGTACGCCGATGGCGTATTGTAGGTGCCTCAACCGACCTATGAGAAATTTCCGATGAATGATCGACATGCACAACACTTGCAGCCTTTGAATCCGCTTGCGGTGCGTTTGGCTTGCCGCGAGGAAAGGCTAAGTAGCCATACCAATGGCTTAGCCCCTGGTTTTGTACAAGGAAACCTCGTCTTGCTGCCGAAGGCTTATGCATTCGATTTCTTGCTCTTTTGTCAGCGCAATCCCAAGCCCTGCCCGCTGCTTGCCGTCTCAGAAGCGGGCCAGTGGGCACTTCCTGGCATGGGGCATGATCTCGATCTTCGCAGCGATTTGCCGCGTTATCGGGTTTGGGAGAGCGGTGCACTGATTGACGAACCAACCAATATCGTGAGCTATTGGCGCGAGGATCTGGTTGGCTTTGTGCTCGGCTGCTCGTTTTCCTTTGAAGAGGCGCTGATCGAGGCGGGCGTAAGCGTGAAACATCTCAGCTGCGGCCTCAATGTGCCCATGTATCGAACCTCGATCGCTACCGAGTCAGCTGGCATTTTTTCGGGGCCTATGGTGGTCACGATGCGCCCAATGCGCGCTCACGATGCGATTCGGGCTATTCAGATCACCAGTGAGTTACCCCGTGTCCATGGAGCGCCGATTCATATTGGCGACCCTGGGCTGATCGGTATCGGCGATTTAGCCAAACCAGACTATGGCGACGCGGTAAGCCTTGAACCCGATGAAATCCCGGTTTTCTGGGCTTGCGGCGTGACCCCACAGTCGGTATTGCTTGAGAGCAAACCCTCATTTTGTATCACACATGCACCA
>VGHV01000498.1 GCA_016868095.1 Betaproteobacteria bacterium | reverse complement strand
AGTGGCTGGGTGAAGTCGATTACTGCGTTAGCCAATGCCGGATACGCTTTGCCTGGGGTTGTCATCGGCGTTGGTATATTGAGCACTTCGGCTTGGCTCGGCAGTTGGCTCCCCTTGCTTAATGAGTGGCTTGGGCATGGTCTCTTGCTCGGCCTACTGCTGCTGATTTACGCCTACGGCGTGCGATTCTTTTCTGTAGGATTTCAGGGTATTGAAGCGGCGCTTAAGCGCATTTCACCATCAATGGATCAAAGTGCCCAATCGCTTGGGCATAGTGCCTGGCAGATTTTGCGAAGGGTGCACTGGCCGCTGCTTAAACCCACCGTCACTGCTTGCGCCTTGCTTGTCTTCGTGGACGCCTTAAAGGAGTTACCTGCCACCCTGGTACTTCGACCCTTCAATTTCGACACCTTGGCAGTGGTGGCTTATCAATTCGCCTCCGATGAGCGGCTGGGCGAAGCGGCATGGCCTTGCCTGCTGATGGTCACCATTGGTTTGGTTCCGATTTGGTGGCTCGCGAGCGTGCAGCGTAAAACCGCTATGTTATAATCATAAACTGAAGTAAGAGGGTTAGCGGTGCAGTGTTGCAATATTGCTCCCTTGAAGTCAGGTTGGGGCGCTTCGTTAGATCGAATGCTTCTCAGCGCTTGAGGCGGTTAGCTCAGCTGGTTAGAGCGTTGCGTTGACATCGCAAAGGTCGTTGGTTCGAGTCCAATACCGCCTACCAAACGCCCAACGTTCTCATGTCTTCGCTCTGTTAAACGGCCCAAACGCATGATCCAAGTTCGCTTGCCTGACGGTTCCGAACGTCAGTTTCCCCAGCCCATCACTGTTGCAGAATTTGCCAAGTCCATTGGCCCTGGGCTTGCTAAAGCTGCGCTCGCGGGGAAAGTTAACGGCGAACTCGTCGATACGAGCTATCTCATTGAAAGCGATGCCAGTGTTGCGATCGTGACCGGCAAAGATTCAGAAGGTCTTGACTTAATCCGCCACTCAACAGCGCACCTGCTCGCTTACGCGGTCAAACAGCTCTTTCCCACGGCTCAAGTCACCATCGGCCCAGTGATCGAAAACGGGTTTTACTATGACTTTTCTTACGATCGCCCTTTTACGCCCGAGGACTTGAGCGCCATTGAAGAGCGGATGCGAGCACTTGCGAATCGTAACGAGCCTGTCGTTCGTGAGACATGGAAGCGTGACGATGCCGTGGAGTTTTTCCGCGCACAGGGCGAGTTGTACAAGGCCGAGATCATCCAGAGCATTCCTGCCGAACAAAGCATATCGCTCTACAGGGAGGGTGATTTCATCGACTTATGCCGTGGCCCCCATGTTCCGTCGACAGGTCAATTGAAGGTTTTCAAGTTGATGAAGGTCGCTGGCGCTTATTGGCGCGGCGATCATCGCAATGAGATGTTGCAGCGTATCTACGGCACCGCCTGGGTGAATCAGGCTGATCAAGATGCTTATTTACACATGCTTGCTGAGGCCGAAAAGCGCGATCACCGTCGCTTAGGCCGCGAGTTGGATTTGTTTCATCTTCAAGACGATGCACCTGGCATGGTGTTTTGGCATCCGCGCGGATTTGCCATCTGGCAGCAAGTCGAACAGTACATGCGACGGATTTATCAAGACAACGGTTATCAAGAGATTCGCTGTCCGCAGGTGCTCGATCGCTCGCTTTGGGAGCGCTCTGGCCATTGGGAAAATTACAAAGATGCGATGTTTACCACCGCGTCAGAGCATCGTGATTACGCCGTCAAGCCCATGAATTGTCCTGGCCATGTCCAGGTCTACAACGCTGGGCTTCGTAGCTATCGCGATTTGCCGCTGCGCTATGCCGAGTTTGGTGCCTGCCATCGTAACGAGCCCTCGGGCGCCTTACACGGCATTATGCGTGTGCGCGGGTTTGTTCAAGATGATGGACATATTTTTTGTACCGAAGATCAGATTCAACACGAATGCGCCACCTACACAAAGCTTTTGCAGTCGGTCTATGCTGATTTTGGCTTTGAGCAAATCATTTACAAATTAGCCACTCGCCCAGCAAAACGAGTCGGCAGCAATGCGCTGTGGGATAAGGCCGAGGCGGCCCTGGCAAATTCACTCACTGCTTCCGGCGTGTCGTTTATCGTTAGTGAGGGCGATGGTGCTTTTTATGGTCCTAAGATCGAATACTCACTAAAAGATGCCCTGGGTCGC
>VGHV01000497.1 GCA_016868095.1 Betaproteobacteria bacterium | reverse complement strand
GTTTGACCAGTTCACGCTGCAGTCGAATCAACTCGGTGAAGTAAACCCTGCGCGGCAAGGCACTGGCCGATTCAACGATGTTTGGATGCTCGCCACCAGCCGGAAACACCAGGGTTTCATCTTCGAGCTCAAGCTCGAGTTCTTCGTCTAGGGTATCAAGCAATTCTTCGCGAAGTCTTTCCATCGCCTGACTATCTAACGCTTTCTCGTCCATGGCCATCCTTTGGTGTCGCCAAAATATCAAGTAGAAGAGTTACTCAGATTGATTGCCAGATGATGACGAAGGCTGCAAAAAGTCGAGTATTGCCCTGGCCGTTGCATCAGGTTCTTCTTCAGCGATAAAGTGGCCACAGTCCAGACTGAGCTCACTTACAGTCCTTGCCCAACGCTGCCATGTTGCCAAGGGCGATTGGCTATTTAGGTATTGCTGGGCCCAAATTACAAGCACATCGCATTCGATTTTTCGCGCTGCTTCCCTATCTGCCAGGTCATTCAATCGATCGACGGTGGCTCCAGCGCGGTAATCCTCACAACATGCCTCAATCATTCGTGCTTGGGAATAGCTCTGCTCGTAATCTTTCATCGCACGCGGATCAAGCGTGGCCCCACGCCCTTGCCAGCGCCCGATCAAATGATGTAAATAGTAGATCGGATCGGCACCGATCAAGCGTTCAGGCAATGGAGCTGGCTGTGCCAGCAGCAGCCAATGGTAACTGCGCAGCGCCCCTGACATAGCCATGCGCTCCCACATTTCAAGTGTTGGAACGATATCAAGCACAATCAGCCGTGTCATAGCCTTTGGATGGTCCAAGGCCAGGCGATATGCGACACGACCACCCCGATCGTGGCCACATACTGCAAAGGCCGAGTACCCCATGTTTTGCATGATGGCAAGCGCATCCGCGGCCATACTGCGTTTGCTATAGGCTTGATGATCATCAGTGGCTGAGGGCCCCAAACTTCGCCCATAGCCCCGCAGATCTGGAATGACAAGCGTGAAATGATCTTGAAGCCGGGCAGCCACCGCATGCCAGGCCGTAAGTGTTTGCGGGTAACCATGCAGTAACAGCAAGGGTGGGCCACGGCCTGCACTGAGCCAAAATAGATCGGCGCCCTGATGTTTCAACCGATGGCTACTAAAGCCAGGGAAAAGGCTAGCGAGCGGATCTGCTTCGCTGCCAAGGGCCATCAATCTTTCATGGCATTGGCCCTCACTTTGAGCGTCATTTTGGGCTTGGCTTTGAGCTTGGCTTTGAGCTTGGCTTTGGGCTTGGGCTTGGCTTTGGTCCTGCTTCATGTTTCGCCTTTACCGGGTATCAGGTCCCAATCGCTAAGTGCCCACCCATCTTTCGTAAGAGGGCAATCACTGATTGTGCGGTGATCCGGCCTGTTTTGGGGTTTTCTGAGGGAATGTTTTCGATTTTCATGCTGAGTCTTGCCGCATCGGATTCGACGACAAGCTCGTGGGTGTTGCGGGTAATGGTCGGGTCGGCCCAAATCTCAAGCTTGGTGCGGTCCACACCCATGCCGGCAAGCGATGCCGCTATCGCAACATTAAGGTTGGCTGGAAACCCGGTTGCAGCTTCGCGCGCTGAGCCCGCATAAAGCTGCATGGGCTCCTTAATACCCAACACCTCGATGCCTCGTTGGACGAGAAAAGGTGCACCGTGAAAGCCAAGCGGTGGTTTGCTGCTTTTCATGGTGACTGAGTGAATTTCCCCCTCAGCAGCAGCGATGATGGCATCAAGTCCAATCAGTGCCCCTGTTGGGATTTGAATTTTTGCACCGTGGGCTTTTGCAAGCTCGATCAGGTCTTCATTGAGCAAGAGGGCGCCAACGCTTAGGATGACCAGGTTTTTACCGGCTTTGAGCACAGGCTCAGCCAGCTCGCGCAAAAAGGCAGCAGGAGCGCATTCGATCACGATGTCAGCGTGCTGAGCCAGTTCGTTGAGCGCGAGCACCCGCGGTGGCCTTCTTAGCCCAGTTAAAAATTCGCTTGCCTTTTGTGGGTTTCCAACGGCCACAGCCTCGAGAGCCATGCCTGGGATACCTTCGTCGAGCGCCATGGCGATTTTTCGTCCAATTGCACCCATGCCGGCAATAGCAACTTTCATCGACTTGTCCTGCTGATTACGCATCGTCTGTCCCTTGAGCGATGTTTTATAAGAGAAAATCCCCAACATTGAAACAGTAGCCCACCCAATGGGCACAGG
>VGHV01000496.1 GCA_016868095.1 Betaproteobacteria bacterium | reverse complement strand
GCATTGACTTGGCTCGGTCATCGTCCATACCTTCAATCCGCCCTGCGTGCGAAGCAAGATACAAAGACGGTTGACCGTTAGCGGGATTCAACCATGTCAATCGACGGCGCACACTCGGCAGTAATGCACGCTCCTCATCGCTCACCATGTTTTTATCGATCTGGTCTCTTGAGTAAAGATAATTATGCTCAACGATGACATTAGCCAGCTTTTCTTGATCTGATTCACAGAGCCGCGCCCAAGCCGCCCTTGTTGAAACAAACTGTGTCTCGCTATCGCTTCTTGGAACGATTCGAGCACCGAGCATCGATGCCAGTGCAGGCCTTTGCTTGAAAGATGAATCGGTGTGCCATAGCTGATTTGCCGCTACAACTTTTGCCAACTGGGCATCGGGTTCAACGGTGTTCCCATCGGGTCCGATATTCGTGATGTGCGCATAAACCGTACCCGTCCCGACTGCGCCTGGTTTGGTTATCTCCAAGGGCCCAAATGCCCGCGAAAACAAGGCCTGCACCTCATCAGAAATCACCTGTGATCTAAATACAAGCACTGAATGAGATTCAAAGGCGGCTCGCACTGCGTCATAAACCGACTCATCGGTAACCACATCCATGAGCGATATACCTCGAATCTCGGCTGCAAAATCCTGATGCAATTGAATCAATTCCATGCTTACCTCGCTGTGCGGGCAACGTTTCAGCTTGTTTGGCCAAACAGCGCATCGCTGTAGAAACGCGCCGATCACATGGCGGTAGAAGCTATCTGCTTCGAAGGTCTTGCCCTTGCGTTTAAGCTAGGTATTTTGCAGGGCACTGTCAAGCCCGATCGCCTAGAAATTGATCAGCGCCTTTCAAAACCTAAGAGAAAGGATCGCAGCGTTTCAACCGATCCGCCCTTGACCAGCATCGATAAGGGCTGCACCCGGGCGCACGGCGGAAGCGAACCGGCGGGTTGTCGATCACACGCCAGCCGGTGGCCTCGATCTCCACCGCCCGCCAGACCGCCAATGCCGTCGCCAACGATCAGCACATAATCGTCCCGGAAAAATCTGTTTTGATTAAGCGAATGCTCGTTCGGTTTGATTTCGGAGGGCTGAAAGCGGTTTGATGGTTGCCGATGAGTGAATAACTCCGAGGCATTTCGAGAAGCCCAGTGCCTGGAGGAGCGACAAGAAAAGGCCGATGGCCTTTTTGCGGATCATCCGCAGCAACCAGCGGGTGTTATAGCCCACACAGCACGGCATGCATCGCATCGCCCGTTTGCCCCTTGAGATGACAGCGATTCATGCGGTGATCGGCTTTCAGATGACCGATGATCGGTTCAATGGCCAGCCGCCTCTTGAGCAAGCACCGCTCTTGCTCGGTAAGTCGCTTGGATTTGCCTCGATGCTTGATGCTTACGGTGGGGTTATCGGCATCCACGCCGCGATAGCCCAGATCAACATAAACGTTACGGATCGTGCTGTCGCTGAGAATCTGTGCTTGCTCGAGTTGTTCGTTTAAGGTGTGACCATCATAGGGGTTATGGGGAAAGCTTCGAGCACCCAGGATCAGGTTACCCTTGATCGTGCTTGTGATCCCGACTTTCACGCCAAACTCATACGGGGTGCGCGCTTTACCCTTGGCCAAGCACTCTGTTTCTGGCGCATGCCAGCTGTAGAGCTTCGGTCCCTTTGCTTTACGCTGCTTGGTTTGACTCACCAGCTGTTGTGCTTTGGTGAGATTCGCCTGCAGCATGTCTTTGATGCTCTGGGCTAATGTGCCCATCTTGGTTTGCATGCCACGCATCAATTTCTCAACGATCGTGCGCTGGCGCCTTAAAGGCTTTCTCATCCGACGAAACTGCTTGGCATGGGCATAGCCCGAGGCCTGACGGGTCAGCGTCTTGCCTTCTTTGGCAAAGGTTTGTTTGAGGATAATGCCAGCTGCTTTGGCTAGTCCCACCAGCTTGGCGCGGCACACCTCAAGCAAGCGACTGTCGGTGGGATGAGCCACGGCTTTGGGTTGAACCGTAGTGTCCACAACCACCGTCTCTAAAGCCTTCTTGCTGATGAGCTTCAGGTTTACCGCTACCGCTATGGTCTTAGCCAGTAACTCCTCAACCCCTTCCTCTCCAATCAACTTGCGGAACTTGCCGATTAGGCTTGGGTCACAAGGTGCACGATGTTCAAAGTAATCCATGCCCGAGAAGTATTGCCAGGTGGGTGTCTCTGACCAACGCT
>VGHV01000495.1 GCA_016868095.1 Betaproteobacteria bacterium | reverse complement strand
GACATTCTGAGGAACACTACTCATGGGGTTACTCCTTGGCGCTTGCGCGCTGGTTTAATAAAGATTCGCATCGTTATCAAACCGGGTAACCCCACCCTTTGGCAAGGCCTTTCTGTCAGATCAAGTCAAAACTACTACACATAAGTCCTAGGCAGACTTTGACCTCGCTACCCGCCCCATTAGGAAAAACTCGGTGTTGGGGCGCATGCTAAATACATTGGCCAGGCGATTAGACAGGCCGAAGAATGCGGTAATGCTAGCAATGTCCCAGATATCTTCATCATCAAAGCCTTGGGCGCGTAACAGTGCATAATCTTCCTCGGCCACTGAGGCGGAATCGAGACACACCTTGATCGCGAAATCCAGCATCGCTCTCTGGCGCGGCGTGATGTCTGCCTTAAGGTGATTGGCTGCGACCTGATCAGCAACGAGTGGATTCTTAGCATATATTCGTAACAGCGCACCGTGCGCCACTACGCAGTACAGACAATGATTCTTGGCACTGGTCGCCGTAACGATCATCTCGCGATCGGCCTTTGTCAGGCCGCCGGTCTCTTTAAGCATTAGCGCGTCGTGGTACGCAAAGAACGCACGAAATTCGGCCGGACGATGCGCAAGTGTCAGGAAAACATTCGGCACGAAGCCGGCTTTTTCTTGCACGGAGAGCATCGTCGTGCGAAGATCCTCTGGCAAGTCGGTCAGCTCCGGGACAGGGAATTTGGATATTGGTAGGTCTTGACTCATTGTATCTCCTAGTTCTTGTATTTGTTGGTTCAATTCAGCGATTCAGCGGTTCAAAAGATTGGCTGCTCAGCGTATTTAATCTCGCAAGCAACCTGCACATTGGCCCCATTGACCTCAATGCCATCGAATCTTAGCCGGCTATCAAGTAAAATTTCGGATCTCCATTTTATTTGAACAAATAAAATGCGAATCTTTCTGCTTCCACTGGAGGGCTTGCATGATCAGAAAGAATCCTCGCGGCGACCTGCCGCGAATCCACCCCAGCGCCTTTGTCGATCCCACGGCCATTCTTTGTGGTTTGGTCATAGTTGAAGCGAATGTCTTTATCGGCCCCTATGCGGTAATCCGAGCTGACGAGATGGACGCCAACGGCCATATTGATCCCATCGTGATTGGTGCTCATTCCAATATTCAGGACGGCGTGGTGATCCACTCCAAGTCCGGTGCCAAGGTCAACATTGGACAACGCACTTCCATCGCACACCGCGCCATCGTTCACGGCCCTTGCACGGTCGGCAGTGGTGTCTTCATCGGCTTCAACAGCGTGCTGTTTAACTGCACAGTCGAAGATGGCTGTGTCGTTCGCCATAACTCCGTGGTCGACGGGGTGCATCTCCCGGCAGACTTCTATGTGCGATCTACCGAACGCATAGGGCCTGATACCGACCTCGCTGCGCTGCCGCGGGTTTCGGTCGCGACCAGTGAGTTTTCAGAGGACGTAGCCCGTACTAACAATGAGTTGGTACGGGGTTACAAGCAAATTCAGAACGAGTTTTGAACATGAGCGATTTTTGGGCCGACAGCGGCATCGCCCTCACTTTGGCCTAAGGCAGCTAGCGCCGTTTCGAACATCCTGTTTCCGTAGCGATGCTTTTGACCGATATCGGAGCAAGCCTTGCTAGACAAACTGTGGCCAACAAGTTGAAAGGATGCTTCGTCGTGACCTGCGTTGAATGTTGATCCAGTATTGGAGACGGTTTTAGCCTGGCCTGCGCTTAAGAACTGATCCAGATTGAGTGAGAATAATATTGCTTTTTTGTTCTTCCAAAGAAGTCAGTGATACCTGAAACTGTTATGTACAACCTCAAGGTTGTAAATGGCAGAAAAAATTGCGTCTGCCGTCCCTGTATATCGCGCCACGGGGAGGGGGGAAGGGGTCGGCTTTCTTGGTCGCCCTTGCCCACGCTCGAATTAGGATCGCATGCCTAATTAGAGCAAATATATCTGCGCGATATATAGACACCCCGCTCAGTGATGTCTATTTGCACACGAAGGGAGCAAACGAAGAAGCCACGCCAGGCTCGCTTGATTCCCAGGGGTAGATAACGCTGCTGCCGCTTGCAACGAACTGGCAGGCAGAGGCCTGCATCGAGGAGCTAGCCATCGCCACCCACAGTACGCAGGCCATCAGAACTTTGGTCATGAGATCCATAAGACCTCCCGCCCAACTCTCGAATCGGGGTCGACCACATAATAG
>VGHV01000494.1 GCA_016868095.1 Betaproteobacteria bacterium | reverse complement strand
AATTTTATGCAAAGGACGGCAGGGTGCGCAGCAAAGAATACCAAGCAAAGTGGTCAATAGAGGGCGACACCATGTGCTGGGTCTATATCGGACAGCCGAAAGATTGTTGGCGCGCGTCTATCAAGGGCAATCAAATCAAGTGGATCAAAGACGGCAAGGTTCAAGGCACGGGTACGATTGTGCGGGGAAATAGTAACCGCTATTAAATATCAAATAGTACAACAGATTGCGGCCGGGGCAGTGGCCATTACCTGGTTAGAGCAACCCAAGCATTGCAAAAAACATATGCCTCATTGTGACTCATCCCTATCTGATTGCTCTCTAACCGCCTTATCGCGTTTATTTTGGATTTTACGGATGGCGAAAGCATAGCCAACGATAATCAGCAATAGAAGAAATACAAGCCCTAGCAAATTAAGCCCTAGCATGATCCACCTCCCAGACCTTTACCCAACGCAGAAAAATTGCGTGGGGTACCCCCTTATATCGCGCTACTTCACGTTCTCGGCGATGCGCCACAAGACACCCGACGGATCGAGTAGTGTGAAGTCCCGCATTCTCCAGGGCTGTAGTTCAACTGGACTTACTTCTACCTTGTACTTCTCAGCGAGGCCAGCTTCAGAGATCTTGTGGTGCCAGTCGTCTACGTTCTCCACGAGCAGATGCATCATGAAGTTGGTGATGTGATCCTCTACGCAGAAGTCCTGCAGCAGGAAGCTTGCATGGCCATGGTGGAAGTACGCGACACCGCCGCCCTCTGACGCCATGGTGAACCCGAGGTCCCGATAGAACTGCTTCGAGAGTTCAAAGTCTCTCGCGGGTACGAAGGCTTTGACTTCTGTGACGCGGAGGTTCGGCATGGTGGTTTCTGAGGAAGCCCTTGTAGTAGAGCCAACCGGCGTGCCTCCACATTCTAGGCAGCAGCTTTTGTTAGCTCGCCTGGCCCGCGTTGTGAAGAATCTTGAGCCCGATGATTCCACCTACGATTGCCATGATGCACGCAATTCGTGCGGCAGTAGCTGGTTCCTTGAAAAATACCATTCCCAGCACGGCTGCACCAACAGCACCTATTCCTGTCCAAACCGCATACGCGGTACCAAGCGGAAGCGACTTCATTGCTAACCCGAGCAGCCAGAAACTCAACCAAGCTGCAATGAATGTTATGCCAGTAAAAAGATGCTTGGTGTAACCCTCAGATGCTTTCATGCTACTAGACCATACGATCTCAAATGCTCCGGCAACTACGAGCAGTATCCAGGCTACCGTTGTGGGCGACATTGAAGCCATAGCAGTAATATCCTTTCCGAAAATCGATGCAGTTTTCTGTGGGACGGCCTAACATTAAATGGTATCGATGCGTGGCTCATGCGCGAAGTGAGCAGGAAGCCCGGAAGCCGCCAGATGCCCACCAGCGAACTGCGGGTCACTTGTCACCTCTTGACCGGCGTACCAAGGCGCCTCAAAGGCTTCCAAAGCGTCCGAAGAAGGGAACTCTGCTTCTAGTAGCATCAAGCCGGATAGGGGCCCTTCAAACTCGTCCACCGCCATGATGACCTGATCAGAACCCTGTAGTCTGTGCCTGCGCTTCCTGAGAGCGTTGCCAACAAGCGTTTTCCTGAGCATCGCGAACTCGGTCTCTGAAAGATAAATCGAGCTGATGAGTCGAGTGCTGGCATCAACGTCTACCTTGCGCGAGAGTCTCAGCATCGGCGACTGACCACTTACGGATCGTTCCTCCCTCAGTCGAAGGTTACTTCCGCTGACATAGACGTCAGAGATATCCACCGACTCGCGTACAAGCTCTCGTGGGAGAGCCGCACAAATCCACCGGCGCTCGAGTTCCACAAAGACATAGCGGAGCTTCGGAAACCCGAGCTGGGCGGCAACAGCAGGATCCACGCTCGCGGTATTGGCCATGATGCCTAGCGTAGGCTAACCGGCGTGCGGCAGCGGGCGGCGACCGGGCCAAAATGAAACGAGCCCCAAACGAGAAACGCTGTTGCACGTCAGCTTGGGCGGAGGGTTAGACATCGACGGGAAGCATACATACCGACGAGCGTGGCGCAATGGCCTCTCCGGGCATTCCCCAGGCGTGGGAGTAGGTCAGGGATCCGTCCTCCCCAAGCTCGATCGTGATCTCCTCTCGAAAGCTGCCGAGATCTCCCCGCAGGCCTGAGGCGAAGGTGAACCGGCCAGCACCGGCACCCGTCGCGGCCTGGTGCATGTGGGGCAAGACGG
>VGHV01000493.1 GCA_016868095.1 Betaproteobacteria bacterium | reverse complement strand
GCCAGTGGAATTTAGAGAACCGATTTACCGGCTGGACCGATGTGGCACTTAGCCCCAAAGGCGTCGATGAAGCCAGGCGAGCAGGCCGTTTATTGCGTGAACAAGGCTTTGCTTTTGATCGGGCTTACACCTCAAGATTGCGACGTGCAATCCATACGCTTTGGCTTGTGCTCGATGAGATGGATCAGATGTGGATCCCCATACAGTCGGCCTGGCAACTCAACGAACGTCATTACGGCGCTCTACAAGGGCTCAACAAAGCCGAAACGGCTGCGCAATATGGCGATGCTCAAATACTGATTTGGCGGCGAGCTTATGCAATAGCCCCCGAGCCCTTGATGCCCGGCGATCCTCGACAAAGTGATCAAGATCCCCGCTATGCCGATGTTCCTCCAGGCCAGATACCCCGTACCGAGTGTTTAAAAGACACCGTGGCAAGAGTCGTTCCATTTTGGGAACAAGAGCTTGCGCCTGCCCTACGTTCGGGCCGAAAGCTTGTCATTGCAGCTCACGGTAACTCATTGCGTGCGCTCTTGCAGCACCTTGAGCACATCTCAGAAGAAGCAATCGTTAACTTGAATATTCCCACCGCTCAGCCCTTGCTTGTTGAACTCGACAGCAATCTTAAGTTTCAATCGCGGCGGTATTTGGGCGATCCCGATGAGATTGCCCGCGCGATCGCATCGGTTGCTGCACAAGGCAAGGCAGACACTGATAGGATCTAAATCTTCGTTAAAGGGATGATCGATGAATCAAATGCGCGATGAAGCGACAAGCAACCTACCCAAGAAGCACCGCATGAGGCCTTTTGCGCTCGTCTGCGCAGGTGCGGTTGCCGGTGTTTTGGTCAGCCTTGGAATTTCTGCGGTTGCGCAAAAAGACAGTCGCAGTCCGCTGCAAGCGTTGCCACTTGAAGAGTTGCGCCAGTTTGCCGATGTATTTGGAGCGATCAAAGGCAATTATGTTGAGCCAGTCGAGGACAAGAAACTGATCAACGAGGCCATCAGTGGCATGCTCTCAGGCCTGGATCCACACTCGGCTTTCCTTGATGCCAAGGCCTACAAGGAAATGCAACTCAACACCAGTGGGCAGTTTGGCGGCATCGGTATTGAGATTGGTATCGAAGACGGCTTCATCAAGGTGATCTCACCCATTGAGGATACGCCTGCCGAGCGTGCAGGCATTCGGGCCGCTGATTTGATTGTTAAGATCGGTGAGCGACCCGCCAAAGGGATTTCAACCACTGAAGCGGTTGAGTTGATGCGCGGCAAGCCCGGCACACCAGTCACCATTACGATCAGCCGCAAGGGTGAACCGACGCCGAGGGTTTTCACACTTGAACGCGCCGTGATCAAGGTGCAATCCGTGCGCTCAAAGATGGTCGAGCCGGGCTTTGCCTACGCCCGGATTACCCAGTTTCAAGAACAAACCCTGCCATCCTTAGCCAAACATCTCGATCAGCTCGCAAGCCAAGGGCCTCTTAAAGGTTTGGTGTTGGATTTACGCAACGACCCTGGTGGTTTGCTTCAGGGTGCGCTTGGCGTTTCGGCCGCGTTCCTGCCGCCAAAAGTCTTGGTCACGAGTACCGATGGCCGCAACGCCGATGCACGTCGACGCTATAACGCAGACCCGAACGACTACGCAAGACATGGTGATGACCCGATCGCTCAGATTCCAGCGGTTTACAAAAGCGTTCCCATGGTGGTTTTAGTCAATGCGGGCTCGGCGTCAGCCTCCGAAATCGTCGCCGGTGCTCTGCAGGATCACAAGCGAGCGACCATCATCGGCACCCAGACTTTCGGCAAGGGCTCAGTCCAAACAATTTTGCCGCTTTCATCGACCACAGCGATTAAGCTCACCACCGCCCGTTACTACACCCCAAGCGGTCGATCGATTCAAGCCAAAGGCATCACACCCGATATTTTGGTCGACGAGTACCCCGATGGCGATTTGAGCCACTTGCGGGTCCGCGAAGCAGATCTTAAAGGCCATCTCGATGATGCAGGTAAGGCTGGTGCAGGCGGCGCAACGCAAGAAAACAATACGAGTCCAAACCAGTCCGAGCGCAAAAACAGCGCCGATGCGCCGGGTGCGGACCGTGGCAAATCACTGACGGCTGAGCAAATCAATGAACGTTTGCGCAATCGCAAGCCCGTGGTGTTCGGAAGCCCTGAGGATTGGCAATTGCAACAAGCGATGAACCATTTGAAGGGACGGCCTGTGGCCAAACCAGCAGGTACCCA
>VGHV01000492.1 GCA_016868095.1 Betaproteobacteria bacterium | reverse complement strand
ATAAGTCATTGATTCGTAATGATGTGTCGAGATAGTTAGTCTATAATAGTCCAACGAAATCCACTACAAGCCAGTCTCAAACGGGGACGCGGTACGGGGACGCAAGATGACCAGCGGACTAACTACACGTAAGCCACTCACAAGCAAAGCTTTGGACGCTTTAAAGGAAGGACAGAAGCTCACAGACTGGGGTTTTGATCCTGACGGCGAGTTGCGCGGTTCGCTTAAGGGATCGCTAACGGCTCGAAGGAGAAAAGGGCGAAAGACCGTTGAGTTTTATCTGAGGATGCGCGCAGGTGGAAAAGATCGTATTCACAAGATCGGTGACTATGCACCCGGCGCAGGCGGGATTGGTTTAGCAGAAGCTCGGCGTATTGGGTTGGAAGTTGCCAAGAAGTACGCCATTGAGGGTGACACCTTTAAAGACCAGCGCGTTGCCGATGCGCTTGCAGCAGCGGAAGCAAAACGTACTGAAGAAGCGGTGGCGGAGGCTGCAAAAGCTGATGCTCGTGGCGACGGATCCTTGGGTGCGCTGTTGTTGGCCTACGTAAGCGATTTGCATAGTCGTGGGAAGGTGTCAGCAGACGATACTGAAAAGATGTTGCGAAGGCACGTTGAAGCAAAGCACCCTAAGCTTTGGGGCAAACCAGCGCGTAAAGTAACCCGTGAGGATCTTCATGTGGTTTTGGCTGACATGCTTGACGCAGGTATAGGCAGGCGAGTCAATCTGATGCGATCCGTCATTAGTTCTGCATTTCAATACGGTTTGACGTTGGCTGACGATTCTCAGCATCACCAGCTTGCTAAGGTCTTTCAGATCACCGCAAATCCAGCAATCACCATCAAGCGCCGCGGGGATCTTGAAAAGAAGGGTCAGCGTGTGCTGACGACGGTTGAGGTAGGACAGTATCTAAACGCTTTAGATGCGCATGCTTCGGGAGTGATGCAGACGTTTTTGATTGCTCAGATCGGCTTGGCCGGTCAACGTATTGAGCAACTGCTGCGGGTCAAGTGGACCGACTACTGTGATGGCGTTCTTACTCTAGTTGATGCGAAGGGCAGAGGTACGAGTCGGCTTCATCTGGTTCCGGTCCCCGAGTGGGTTGATGATGTTCTTAAGCCTCTGAGGGCATTAAACAGTGAGTACATTTTTTCAACTGGTGTAAAACCCCTTCATGCAGACAGCGTGACGCATGCAGTCCAGAGAATTTGTAAAGCCATGAACGGCGAACCGTTTAAGGCAGCAGACATCCGACGGACTTGTGAAACCCAACTCGCGGTGCTTAGGGTGAGCAAGGACGTTAGAACAGAGCTATTGAGCCATGGACGCAATAGCCTCATCGATGGTCGCTACGACCACCATCAGTACCTCGATGAAAAACGTGAGGCATTAAAAAAGTGGGAAGTGGCGTTAAAGCAATGGAAGGGTAGGTCCAAGCAGCATTCCCAGCACGCATTGGGTAGTCCTGGGTAGAGAGGTTGGCGGAAATATGGAAGTTACCCTTCATGCGAATTCAAATATGTTTATCCTTTGAATACTTTCGGGATGCTTAATTTGTAGAAGGCGCTTTAAGCTTATGCCATTCATTCCAAGGCAAGTATTTGCTGATGATCAAGTAATTGACTACTGGCTCAAGGTCCGCTACTGGAGTGTGAAAGAATTTGCATGTCTTTACTGTGGCATCAATCCGCTGCGCTACGAACTTGAGGAACAACTGCCCATTTTGCGCACGGGGGAGCAAAAAAAGATTCCCATGGATGTTTCACGCGACATTGAGGACATGTGTACGCTGATCGGTCATCGCCTACCCGTGGAAGATGCGATTGGCGGCACGCCAATCAAGTGGCGCACTCGGTTAAGCGATTTAGGACTTGAGGTACCTGAGTGGCTGGAGAGAATTCCCGTTGGTTCTGACGCTAATCATGAGCCTCAGTTGCCGTTGATTAACACGACCAAAAGGAAGTTGAAGGCTCCCCCAGGCTTTCAACGAGCTTTAGAGCGGCTTCTTTCGGAAATAGAGCTAAGAGCTTCTGCCGAAGGATTTCAGTTTAATCGTCAAATGATGCCTGGCAAGAAAGCGGATCTTTTGGAAATAGCTCTCAAGTACGATGAAGAGTTGGAAAAAGAAATACTAATTTTCCCGAAAGTAATGTCATTCCAGAATATACCGGCACTCGGGTTGCCTGAAAAAAGACATTATTAGGATTAGTAATTTCTGAAGACGACGTAAAACGGATAGTGCCAAT
>VGHV01000491.1 GCA_016868095.1 Betaproteobacteria bacterium | reverse complement strand
TCGCTGATGAAGGCAACGGGTGGTGTCGCTGCAGCGGTTGATTTTGTCGGTGCGGCTGCAAGTTTTAGCTTTGGCTTTAACGCCTTGCGCAAGGCAGGAAAGCTCATTTGCGTTGGACTTTTTGGTGGGGCAACGCAAATCGTGCCAGCCATGGTCTCAATGAAATCGGTTAGTGTTATTGGTTCTTATGTGGGTAGTCTGCAAGAGATGCGCGAGCTCATGGCTATTGCAGCGCAAGGCAGTCTTCCCGAACTACCGCTCACCACGCAGGCGTTGAGCACGGCGACCGAGGCGCTCGAAGACCTACGGGCAGGCCGCATCCGCGGTCGCACGATACTGAAGGCGTAGTCGGCTGTTGCAAGCAAAGATAAATTATTTTTATAACAAAAGGAGTCAGTTTATGGAACAACCAGACTGGATGAGCCTTAGTCCGATGTACCTGTGGCGCGACTGGATTGCCAAAAATGAGGCCCAGTGGAGCGAGACCGTGTCGCGGATGCTCAAAGACGAGCACATGAGCAAAGCGCTCAATCGACAACTCGGTGAAATGCAACTCATGCACCGTCAGTTTTCAGAGCTTGCACAGGCCTCGCTAGCCCTTGCCAATTTGCCATCACGCAGCGACTTTGAAGCACTCGATGAGCGTATGGGTCGGCTCGAGGATGGCATGGCGCGGCTGAGCGCTGCGGTCTCAGATCTGAGCCAAGCCTTGTTAGCCTCATCATCCTTTACCGCGCCTACCAGTCAGAAGCGTCCTGTGAGAACACGCAAAGCGCCGCAAGCTGCCGTGAACACCGGAGGCTGAAGGTGTTAAACACTGAGCCTCAACCTCCGACCTTTTCAGGCCTTCACAGCCCGGCACAACGTGCGCTTGAAAAAATGGGCATACCGGGCATGGATTTTGCCAACCTCACAGGGCAGCTTGGTGTAACGCCGAAAACGACGATTTATGCACAAGGCACACTGAAACTTCATCACTTCACACCAGTGTGTGAAGAGGTTTACCGCGTTCCAGTACTTATTGTGACCTCGCTCGTCAATTAGCCCTACATCCTCGATTTGGTTCCCGGCCAGAGCATGGTCGAATTTCTCCTTAAAAGGGGTTTCGATGTCTACATGATCGAATGGGGTCGACCACGAAAAGAGCACCGAAACCTTAGCCTTGAGGATCACGTGCTCGATCGATTACCGGCTTGTGTGAACAAAGTGCTAAGCCATAGTGGGGAGTCCCAGCTTTCGATCATCGGCTATTGCGTGGGTGGCTTACTTGCCGTACTTTGGGCTGCGATCGACGCGGCGATGCAAGGCGGAGCAGGCGCCGGCCCCCTTAAAAATCTTGTTTGTATGGCAACACCCGTTAACAGCGATGGCTTGGAATCGCTCAAGACATGGATGGGGCCTGACTTTGACGAGGAGGCGCTTTTAGCGGAGCATGGCAATGTGCCGGCTGAATGGGTACAAAATGCATTACGAGCCCTTAGACCCTTTGGCAAAGTCGCAGGTGCAGCTAATCTATTGAATCAGGCCGATCAAGAAGCGATTGTTCGTAGCAATTTGCGAATGGGCAAATGGGAGACTGACAACATTCCCTTTCCCGGTGGTGTTTTTCGACAGATGGTCAATGACTTTCTGCGCGATAACTGTCTAATTAACGGCCACTGGAAAATCGGTGACCACAGCGCTGATTTAGCGGCCATTCGGGTACCCATGCTTCATTTGCTTGCTCAAGACGATCACATTACCCCCTACGCCTCGTCCCGCGATCTGGTGCAACGGGTCAGTAGTAGCGATCGAGAAGAAGTGATGATCAAAGGCGGCCATGTCGGCTTAGTCGCAGGCAGAGGCGCGCAAATGCGCATGTGGCCAGCACTTGATGCCTGGCTCGCTCAACGAAGCTGAACACTGCATGGCATTTGTTGACCATAAGAACGCAAACATTTATTGGAACTCGCTCGGCGCAGGTGAACCTGTCGTTTTAATCATGGGGCTTGGCTGCAGCTCGGCCATGTGGTTTCGAATTGCTCCTCAACTTGCGCGAGGCTACCGAGTTATCCTTCTGGACAATCGAGGCTGCGGGCAAACTCGAGCGGGATCAGCCCTTGTCCACCGCGTTCCCGTCATGGCAGGCGATGTTGCCGCGGTGCTCGATGCCGCTGGTGAAGCATCGGCTCATGTGATAGGTTTTTCGATGGGCGGGATGATCGCGCAGCAATTTGCAGTCGATTATCCGGCAAGACTGCGCAGTCTCAC
>VGHV01000490.1 GCA_016868095.1 Betaproteobacteria bacterium | reverse complement strand
TCAACCCGGTTAAGATGGTAGGCAATGAGGCTGGCAGAATCACCAAAAAAGCCTTGCGAAACGGCGACACCTCAAGCGTAAGCGCTACGTTTAGCCATTCCCGCTTAACCGATGAAACCCCAAAGGCTGTGTTAATGAGCATGGGCCAAAGCGAGCATATGAAGATCACGAAGACACCCGAGACCGCAGAGTCTTTGATCGTGTAAAGAGCCAGCGGCATCCAAGCAAGAGGGCTGATTGGCTTCAGAACCTGAATAAATGGATCAAATGCCCGGGAAAGCATTGGACTCATACCGATTACGAATCCGAAGGGAATCGCAACGACACAGGCCAACAAGAATCCCAACGCGACACGGCCGAGCGAATGTGCCAGCTGAATAGCGATGCCCTTGTCGTTTGGCCCGTTATCGTAAAACGGATCAGCGAAGTGTTTTACAAATGTTTGCGCCATTTGATCTAAAGTCGGAAAACCATCGGCCTTCTTTGGTGCATCAACACTCTTTCCCATTAGCTTCGCATACTCGATTTGCTCTGCTGTTAACGGCAACGCTGTTGAGCCAGGTGCATTCGTCGCAGGCCTGAGGGTCGCAACATGCCAAATGCATAAGATCAACATGAGTAGCAAAGTCGATAATAGTCCTGCCCTCAATCTCAACGGCGTGCTCTGCAAATCATTCATAGGTCAGGCCATTTTGTGTATTGCAAAACCTTTCAAGTAATCCTCAGGCTTCCCAGGATCAAACTCTTTGCCAAGGACCTTGAACTTTCGATAAGCACCCTCGGGCGGCTTAAACCCAACTTCTGCCATATACTTTTTCGCATCAGTGAGCAGAAACACTTTCTCAGCGATCTGCCGATAGTTGACATCACCTTTGATATACCCCCATCGCTTCATCTGAGTTAGCATCCACACCGCCATGCTTTGCCATGGGACCGGATCGAAATTAGCCCGGTCCGGTACGTTCTTAACACCACCTAGGCCATCGGCGAATTTCCCAGTCAAGACCTGCGCAATAACAGTCTCTGGTTGGTTCAAATATTGTGCTGGTGATATAACTTTTGCAATTAGCTCTCGATCTTTGGCCTGGCTTGCCATGTTGCTAGCTCGAAGTACCGACCGATATAGGGCAGCAAAGGTGTTGGGGTTCTGTTTGATAAAGAGATCACTAACACCAAACGCACAGCACGGATGACCATCCCAGATTTCTTTAGACAAGATGTGAATAAACCCAACTTCATCGTAAACAGCTCGTTGGTTGAATGGGTCCGGACCTAAGAAACCATCAATATTGCCAGCTCGAAGATTGGCTACCATTTCCGGAGGAGGTGTTACCCGGATTTGCACATCTGTATCAGGATTGATACCGTTATCAGCAAGGTAATAGCGAAGCAGGAAATTGTGCATGGAATACTCAAACGGTACTGCGAACTTGAACCCTTTCCATTGCTTTGGATCACGCTTATCCTTGTGCTTGACGTGGAGCGTAATTGCCTGACCGTTCGTATTCTGAATACTTGCAACGTTCATGTCGACTTGATTGCTTCCAAGACCTAAACTCATCGCAATCGGCATCGGCGAGAGAAAGTGACTTGCGTCGTGTTCTTTGTTGATCATCTTGTCACGAATGAGAGCCCAACCAGCAGTCTTCATCAGTTGTACATTGAGTCCTTCACGTCGGTAGAAGCCCAACGGATCAGCCATGATCAAAGGGCTCGCGCAGGTTATCGCTATAAAACCAATTTTTAAATCTTTCTTCTCTATTGCCCCTCGCTCTTGTGCCATGGCTTGCAATGCACCTAGCGGTACCAGTGAAGCAATGGCTGCCTTAACCGTCCCAGCGCCGACTAACTTCAACAAATCACGCCTTACCTCGTCCCTAGGAAAAAGTGCCTTTACCAAACACGACTCAATGAACTGATCCCCATCACCCATACTCCTGGCTGAGACGCTTGGTATAGATGCGCCGCCTTGAAAGCTTGAATGGTTCTGACCACAAACACAGCGCATCAACAATGGCCGATTCGGATCATATGGCTCGCTAAAGGTGTCTGAGGGCAACTCAATATGCTCTGAATTTTTAAACATAATGCCTACCTTGTTGAGAGCGTGGTCGTGATCTGTACTTGGTGTCAAACGACTCAGCAAGAGGCATGCCAAATTGTGATCCAGCATCACCGACACCTAATAACGTTGTAATGCACTAATGCGACACCGAAAATGCACTAGGCCGGTGCAGATGCCCAGATAGGCTTA
>VGHV01000489.1 GCA_016868095.1 Betaproteobacteria bacterium | reverse complement strand
TGGTTTGGTGTTGGTCCGCAGCTAGACGGCCTAGGGCATCTTGGAGGAAAGAATCTCTATTATAATTGTAACCATGCCTTTGACTTCGTGACCTTAACAGGCCTGACTAAACTGGGAACCGACAAAGTCCCTCCCATGGTTGCACGCGGTGTTTTAATCGACATGGCCAAGCACTTTAAAGTGGCGTCCATGGCACCAGGGCAGGCCATCACACCGGCTGATATCGACGCCGCGATGAAAGCTCAAGGCGTGCAAATTCGGCAAGGAGATGTAGTGCTCTTCCACACAGGCTACACCGATGCAAAGCTTAAAAGCGACCCCAAAACTTGGGTCTCGACACAGCCTGGACTAACAAATGCTGCTGCTGTTCACCTTGCAAAGATGAACCCTATGGCTGTAGGTGCTGATACTTGGGGCCTGGAGGCGGTACCCCCGGCACCTGGTGATCGACTCTTTTATGGACATGTGACCTTTTTGAAGGAACACGGTATCTACATCTTAGAAACGATGAATACTGGGCGTCTTGCCAAAGAATCCGTCAAGGAGTTCATGTTTGTGCTTGGTCAGGCACGCGTGAAAGGAACTGTTCAAATGATAATCAATCCGGTGGCCATGTGGTGACCGTCCCCTGAGGGTCTGGATGACTGATCGCTTAAACAGCACATGCCTATTGGGTATGATGGTGGGATCAGTCATTCGATGCATGAGCGCCAAGGGAGACAAGGCTTGAAGACGAACTACAAAGCAATCGCATTTGACACTGGCGGAACAGTGCTCAATTGGCATGGCGGCCTTGTCGCCGAAGTACAACGTATCAATGACTGGGCATCGCAAGACTTCGATCGTCATGACTTTGTGAACACCTGGCGGCGCAACACCATGAAGGGCATCGTTGGCCAGAAGCATCCAAGTTTTCATATGGATGACGTGCATTGGGAAACGCTTAAGCAAACCATTGATGCCTTTTGGTTGCCCGCCCTCAGCCCCCAAACCCTAGACCAACTCTGGCGGGGGTGGCACCGCCTTCGAACCTGGGAGGATTTCCCTGCGGCACTGCACACCATGCGTCAGCTTGCCCCCGTTATTTCGTTCACAATGTTGCCTTGCTCGCTCGTGATTGATGTGTCACGTATTAACGGCATTACCTGGGACGCGATCATTTCCTGTCAAATGATTGGCATCTACAAACCCCACCCAGAGGCCTATCAAACAGCAGCCTCGTGGTTGGGACTCAAGCCAGAGGACATACTCATGGTGGCTTGTCACAACTTCGATTTAAATGCAGCGCAAGACGCTGGGTTTAACACCGCCTTTGTAAGACGACCCGATGAATGGGGTCCTTCTGGCCCACCTGACCCAATACCTAACCGCAAATATGACTACATCGTTGATCGCTTTGATGAACTCGCGCTAGCACTGAAATCTTGAGCCTATTGGTTCTTTTTTAAGATCGTTATTGTTTTAGATTGTCACCATGCGGCTATTAAACATCACCAACCACTCGCTTAGCATCAGATCCTTAGCTCACTATAGGGCCCTGGTCATGAAATGCATTTGGGCAAGCTTACCAAGCTGTATGGCTGCCTTACTTCTCCCAGCCTCCTTGATGTTGGTCACCGACGAAGTACGTTGGGCAGTCGAAGACTTCAAGCTGAATAAGAGCCGCCCATATATTTTATGTGTAGCCACTATCAAGCGGTACGAGAAGCAGAGCGGTTAAAACGCTACTTCGGTACGTCTGATCTACCCGAAGGCGCTCGCTTTGACATTTGGCCAGGCTACAGTGCGCCGTTTTTTCGTCGACACCGCTTTGCTGATGTTGGGGATGAAGCCGTGCCCGACAGAGAGGTTTTACTCGGCACTTTTGGCCTTATTCCTCACTGGGCAAAAGATAACAAGATAGCTCGCCAAACTTATAACGCTCGGTCGGAGACGATTGCGAGCAAGCCAAGCTTTCGAGACGCCTGGAAAAAGGTACAGCATTGCATCATCCCAGCGGAGAACATCTTCGAACCTGACTGGCGATCAGGCAAGGCGGTAGCGACGCAGATTAGCCGATCCGACGGGCTACCGATGGGTATTGCTGGGCTTTGGGCATGGTGGAAGTCTCCTCATGGGATAGAACAGCATAGTTTCACCATGATCACTATCAATGCGGACCAACACCCATTGATGAAACAATTTCACAAAGCTGATGACGAAAAACGGATGGTGGTAATCCTCCCAGAAAACCGCTACGACGATTGGCTTTTTTCAGATCAAACGCATCGAGTCGATT
>VGHV01000488.1 GCA_016868095.1 Betaproteobacteria bacterium | reverse complement strand
GCTGTCACTATCCATGGTGCTCTACGGCATTCTTGTCAAGACCGAAACGCTTGGCGGCTCGGATGGATTTAATGTGGCACGTCCACAGATCATGGGCATGGAGCTGCCTGCTGATATGGCCAATCTGGGCATGTTCTGGCTTTCGCTCGCCTTTGTCGGCACTCTTTCGATCGTGATGCGGATTTACTTTGACTCGTCACGCGGCCTCGTCGCATTGGCCATCCGCGAAAACGAGCTTCGCGTCGAGTATCTTGGTAGTTCGGTTCAAAAAATGATCGGTACCGACTTTGTCGTGGCTGCTTTCCTTGCTGGTATTGGCGGCGCCCTTACCGGTCTTACGCTAGGCCATATTGAGCCCAATTTCAGTTATTGGACGACCTCGGGCGAGCTCGTCTTTGCGGCGATTCTGGCTGGTCACCACAGTGTTGCTGCAGTGTATCTTGCGTCATTTGTTCTAGAACTTGTAAGGTCTTTCTCGGCATTGTATTTCCCAAATACCTGGCAACTTGCGCTGGGCTTATTCCTCTTGATCGTGATTCGCTTCCTACCACAGGGTCTAGGTTCGCTTTGGATTGGCAGCAGGCAAAGGGGCGATAAACAATGAGTCAGCTACTCCATACGAAGGGTTTAAGAAAATCCTTTGGCGCTGTAAAGGCGGCAGACGATGTCTCGATTACCATCACTGCAAACGAGCGGGTAAGCCTCATTGGGAGTAATGGGGCTGGTAAGACTACTTTTGCCAATATGGTTACAGGCTATCTCAAGCCAGACGCTGGCTCGATCGAGTTTCTCGGCAAGGAAATTAGCAAACTATCGCCAAGGGAAGTGACAAGGCAAGGCATAGCCCGTTCCTTTCAAATCCCGCAAGTTTTCTTACAACTTTCCGTGCTCGACAATATGCTTGTTGCCATAGCATGCTCGCATGGCGAGCTTTCATTCACGAGATCTTCGCATCGCGCTGAAGCAATCGATAGCGCCACACGACTACTTGAGCGATTTGCACTTCAGGCGTACTGCGATCGAAAAGTCGTTGAGATGCCAGGTGGTATGCGCAAACTTCTTGACATCGCCATGGCTCTCACTGCAACGCCAAAACTCTTGCTACTTGATGAGCCCACAAGCGGGGTGTCGGTGGATGAGAAATTCCCAATGATGGACACCGTCTCTGCTGCACTCGAAACCGAAGGTGTGAGCGTTCTATTTGTTGAACATGATATGGAGATCGTCCAACGCTATTCAAAACGAGTCATCGCATTTTATAGCGGCCGCGTCATTGCGGACGCGTCGCCAGCGGATGTCCTGGATGATGAGCAAGTACAACTTTATGTGACAGGTCGGCGCAAATGAAGCATTCGGCCAACAAGCCTTTACTGCGTATTGATCAGATTCACGTGGTCATTGCAGCAGTGAACGCCTTGCGAGGTTTCTCGCTCGATATATATGAGGGACAGATGCTGAGCTTGACCGGACGAAACGGTGCAGGTAAAACCAGCTTGATGCGCACGATCATGGGCCACTTAAAGCCCGTTCAGGGTCTCATCGAATGGAACGGTACATCGCTTATCCAAATGCCCTTGCACAAGCGAGCAGCAGAGGGAATCGGCTACATGCCCGAGGATCGCGGACTTGTACCTGAACTAAGCGTTGAAGAAAATATTCTCTTACCGATTTGGGTGTCACGTACCTTAGTCGCTGACGAAAGGCTCGAATTGGTTTATCGGGTGTTACCCGAACTTAAGGGCATGCGTGATCGCAAGGCACTTTTGCTTTCGGGTGGCCAGCAAAAACTCGTTGCTATGGCAAGAGCTTTAGCTGTTGGTACCAAACTATTGCTACTCGACGAACCTTTTGAAGGCATTGCACCCGCCTTAGCCCAACGCCTCTCTGAGGTTATTGCTGGACTTCGCGGGTCGCGTTTATCGGTCCTGATAACCCAGTCAGAAAGCAACCATGCTGAAGGACTGACTGACTTGGATGTCGTTATTGAACGCGGAGCAAACCAAAGCCAAGCCAAGGGCAAGGTCTAGCATGCTCTAATCAATCTCACAACGGAGCCTGCTTCCAATCGGCTGCAGGCTCTGAAGGTTCAGCAATAAGGCCAACGGCCTTAATAGCTTCAATCGCACAATATTCATCACGATCCGATGCGTCGCCACTAATACCAACGGCCCCGATGGCCTCCTCGGAATCGTTAAGAATCAGAACGCCGCCAGGAACGGGGACAAAGCGGCCCTGTGAGGCCGCAGCGACAGCGTTCTGAAACGCAGCACGATTTGCTGT
>VGHV01000487.1 GCA_016868095.1 Betaproteobacteria bacterium | reverse complement strand
AGTTCAAGGTCCTTGGCAAAGAGTTTGATCCTGGGAAGCCTGAGGATTACTTGAAAGGTTTTGCAATACACAAAATGGCCTGACCTATGAATGATTTGCAGAGCACGCCGTTGAGATTGAGGGCAGCACTATTATCGACTTTGCTACTCATGTTGATCTTGTGCATTTGGCATGTCGCGACCCTCAGGCCTGCGTCGAATGCACCTGGGTTAACAGCGTTGCCGTTAACAGCAGAGCAAATCGAGTATGCGAAGCTAATGGGAAAGAGTGTTGATGCACCAAAGAAGGCCGATGGTTTTCCGACGCTAGACCAAATGGCGCAAACATTTGTAAAGCACTTCGCTGATCCGTTTTACGATAACGGGCCAAACGACAAGGGCATTGCTATTCAGCTGGCACATTCGCTCGGCCGCGTCGCGTTGGGATTCTTGTTGGCCTGTGTCGTTGCGATTCCCTTCGGATTTGTAATCGGTATGAGTCCAATGCTTTCTCGGGCATTTGATCCATTTATTCAGGTTCTGAAGCCAATCAGCCCTCTTGCCTGGATGCCGCTTGCTCTTTACACGATCAAAGACTCTGCGGTCTCGGGTGTCTTCGTGATCTTCATATGCTCACTTTGGCCCATGCTCATTAACACAGCCTTTGGGGTTTCATCGGTTAAGCGGGAATGGCTAAAAGTAGCGCTTACGCTTGAGGTGTCGCCGTTTCGCAAGGCTTTTTTGGTGATTCTGCCAGCCGCATTGCCTACCATCTTAACCGGGATGAGAATCAGCATGGGAATCGCATGGTTGGTCATCGTCGCCGCCGAGATGCTGGTCGGAGGAACAGGGATTGGTTACTTTGTATGGAACGAATGGAATAATTTGTCACTTACGAATGTGATATTCGCAATCATGATTATAGGCTTTGTTGGCATGCTCCTTGACTTGTTCTTTGCTCGATTGCAAATGTGGGTGACTTATGTGGAGTGATCCGGTTTACAGAAGCACACAGCGCACGCAGGGCCTTAATCTTTCAACGGCAAATGGGCAATTGGGCATGGATTACTTGAAGGTCGAAGCACTCAGTAAGAGTTATCTGGTTAACAAACCGATTTTCGATCAAGTTGGTTTTTCAATTGGCAAAGGTGAATTTGTTTGCATCATCGGTCACTCAGGGTGTGGCAAGACGACCATCTTGAATGTTCTGGCAGGTCTGGACAATCCAACTAGTGGGCATGTTTTCATGGAGGGTAGAGAGATCAAGGGCCCTAGTTTGGAGCGAGGCGTTGTTTTTCAGAGCCATGCACTTATGCCTTGGCTGACAGTTCGCCGCAATATTGCCTTTGCGGTGAAGTCACGTTGGCCAGATTGGAATGCAAAGGATGTTGATGCCCACGTTGAGAAGTATGTCGATCTTGTTGGACTTACAGATTCAATCGATAAGAAACCATCCCAGCTATCAGGTGGGATGAAGCAGCGGGTTGGGATAGCGAGAGCATTTTCAATACAACCCAAGATGCTCCTGCTCGACGAGCCCTTTGGAGCTCTGGATGCTTTGACTCGAGGCTCAATTCAAGATGAGTTAATGCGGATTGTTCGCGAGACAAGGCAAACGGTTTTTATGATCACTCATGATGTTGATGAAGCGATCTTTCTTTCAGAACGGATTCTTTTGATGAGTAACGGATCAGAAGGACCCAACGGCTACATGCCTGGTGGTATAGCAGAGATCGTGAAAAGTAATCTAACGGCTGATCGAACTCGTGCGGGTCTTCATCATATTGCGGGCTACTATGATTTAAGAAATCATATCGTAGATTTTCTTATGACAAGGGCCAAAGCGTCCTAACTTAACCACGACTTGATTTGGAGCGGCAATGAACAGAAACGATGTAACTGAGAAAATAATTGGTACAAAGGTCGCAAAGGGAATCAAATGGGAATCGGTTGCCAAAGAGGTTGGTCATTCAAAGGAATGGACCACTGCGCTTTGCTTGGGGCAAATGACGGCAACCGCCGAACAGGCTGCCACCCTAGGTAGAATTTTTGATCTCACTCCCGAGGAGGAGGCTTGGCTTCAAGTCGTTCCCTATAAGGGTTCGCTACCAACAGCGGTACCGACGGATCCACTTATCTACCGTTGGTATGAAATCGTTAATGTTTATGGTGCAACAATCAAGGAACTCATTCATGAGGAGTTTGGTGATGGCATCATGAGCGCGATTGATTTCAGCATGGATATCCAGCGAGAACCAGATCCTAAGGGCGACCGCGTCCATGTTGTTTTATCGGGCAAATTTTTGCC
>VGHV01000486.1 GCA_016868095.1 Betaproteobacteria bacterium | reverse complement strand
TCGACAACATCCAATGCGAGCTTTGAGGTCACCTGTCGAATCGGGACACGTCCGGGGTTCGCAACTGGGACTTTTCATGGCAAAGGTACAAGTGCTGTGTTTGCGCTTGAAGAAGCGCTTCGTGATGTTTCAGAGCGCCTTAAGCGCCAGCCCAAATAGCGCTAGGTGTTGGGGTGCACCGAGAGACGGCGAAGACCCTCGGTGCGGTGGAAAGTAAGGCAGATTCCGTGCTTTCCGTCACGTCAAAGGAGGTGCCTGCTTAAGACTACGCACCAGCAAGCACGAAGTGGTCAGGATTAGCATCTGCCAGCGTACCGCCAACTCGTTACGTTTGGTGCACTAGAACGGTATCGCGACGAGCGCGGCATGGTGCAACTAGCCTCGCTGTAAACGTGGTTATAACTAGAGCACCTAAAGGTATGTTGGACGGCGCGCCGGGGTGTTACCCCGAGACGCCTTGGAAAGTAAGGCAGATTCCGTGCTTTCCATCACGGCCTACAGGAGATGCAGAACGCTTCAAGGCCCCTTCTCAGTCCTGCAAAACCAGCGCACGCTCGCATCTGCCAGGCTAGTGAACCGGCAAGTACATGGAGAGGGGTATCTACAACATGCGCACCGGCATTTCAAGCGGTACAGTCATGTTTACGGTGATTTGTGATCGACTCGATAACGTTTCATAGAAAACTATTCATGGCTCGGCGCTTGGGGCCAAACCACCTCATAGTTATCGCTCTGAAGTGGCACATGACGTTGTGCTTGCGCGGTCGCCACGACTAAACGGGGCTTCAAATCGTGTATCAGCTTTTCAAAAAAGTTCTTGAAAGCGCCAAAACTAGGGATTACTCTTACGTTAGGGTGCGTATCCCAAATGCACCCCAAACAATCAGGGAGATATTGAATGACGACGAAACACGAACATGATGTTCACCATAAGGCTGCGGTGCATCATCGCAAGGCAGCGCATCACTTCGAAGCGGCAGCTAAACATCAGCTTGCAGCGGCAGAAGCCGACGATCATGACGATGAAAACAAGACGGCTCACCATGCTTATTTAGCTTACGGCCACCAGATTCAAGCAGTTCACTATGCTGAATTGGCCGCAAAGGAAGATGAGTCTGTCGATCATGCAGACGTTGACCATGGAGACTCAGACCATGTGAAGCAACTGCACGAATGATCGCTTGAGGAAGGTTAGTGGTCGGGGGAGAGGAATCGAACCTCCGATCTCTGCGTCCCGAACGCGGCGCCCCATAAGGCTAATTTATCTCGGATAACATCAGTGTTGCTTAGGCATCGCGGTGACTCTCGTCGAGCGCCCCAGCAGTTTGGCCCGGATCATCCGAGCTGTCGGGCTGATTAACGAGCAGGAAGAGTTTGCCGCTGGCGGCCACATCCGACATTATTCCGGTTCTCAGTGCCAAGCTTGCATGGCTCGATTCCTATGATCTCCACCCGATGCAAACTAGGCCTGAGTCTCTCGAGACCCTTGATCTCATGCTGGATTTGCCGTTACCGTAGCATGCCGGAATAGAGTGTCGACGACTCGACTCAAACGTCCAGCAAGGAGATAGCAGTGCTCACCTGGCTCGTGATCGGCTTTCTGTTGATTCTCAGTGGCTATGCCGTGATGCTTGGTGCCAGTGAAATCCCTAAAGAGGCTCGCCAGACACAGGCACCCGAATACCTTGAGGGCTTACAAAAACAGCTCGATGACACCAAAAATGCAGGTCTGATCGTCCTTCTATGTACGTTGACCTACATTTTGGTATGGCTGGTCTTGCCCTGACTGAAGGCATTAAGTGCTAGTGTTGTCCTAAAACGTTTACCTTGCTGTTGATTGTCGGCTTAAGATCAAGAAAGCTAGATCAAAGGGAGGTCTAGCTCAGTTGAGATAGCGTTGCATGCGACAGAGCCAGATTGTTGCAAAGACTAAAGGTGTACAGAACTAGAGCCTTCCACAGGAGTCGAATACGAGATCGTGAATGCCGTCAGAAGATATACCGAGGAAGAGCCACTGTATTCAACAGTGATCGTTCTTGATATGGGATCGGCCAAGTTTCTGTCCGATTTCCGATCGCTGATTGATTCGATAAGCAGCGCAAGCGAGGGTTTCCCTGAAGAACTCCAGCGAGCACTACTTGAGAGTCTTAGTCGAATCCGAAAGATGGTCTCCAAGCAACAAAAAGTGTCAGCACTTGGTGTTCGCGTTACTTGCACTGAAAGGTCAATTTTTCAGCCCCTATATCTTTGAGCCATTTAAGTCTGACAGCGTCGAGGCGCTTGAAGCAATTGCTG
>VGHV01000485.1 GCA_016868095.1 Betaproteobacteria bacterium | reverse complement strand
GTTGCGTCATGCGGTATTTCGGGCATGCTTGCGTTCCAAGCATGCCATGAAGCTTTAAGCGTCTCAAAACGATCGGGTTGCTTGTGCTTGAGGTCGGCCCGTTCTCTGCCATCCCGTGACAGATCAAACAAATATTCGTGTTGATCAACTTTTAGATACTTCCAATCACCATCACGATGCGCTGCCTGCTGCCGGTGATTCATCCGCCAAAAAAGTGGTCGATCAATGCGCATACCTGGGTTTCGAAGCACACTTAAAAGGCTAAGACCGTCGAGCGGATACGAAGGGTCAGGCGATACCGAGGCTGCATCAAGCAAGGTGGCAGTTACATCCATCGTCATAAAATGTTGGCCACTCAGGCTTGTTGCCGGTATTTGGCCAGGCCAACGCATGATCCAGGGCACTCGAATGCCGCCTTCGGTCAAGTCCATTTTGCCTCCAACATGAGGCCAGTTATCTGAGTATCGCTCACCGCCATTATCGCTCGTGAAAACAATCAAGCTTTTATCACGTTGACCCAGCGCATCAATGCGATCAACCAGCGCGCCGATACCCTCATCCATATGGTGAATCATGCGTCGGTAGGTCTCAATGCTGCCTCCATCCAAATGAAAGAGATTGTGGGCGACTTGGTCGGCAAGTGCTGCGTCATCACGTGTTTCCCAGGGCCAATGAGGCGCTGTGTAGTGCACACTGAGGAAAAAGTTTTGACAGGCTTTGATCGAACTTTCAGCAAATTCAATCGCCTTTTGACTGATGAGGTCGGTGAGATAGCCCGCTTCGTGATGCGGTGCTTCCCCGAGCCATAAATCGTGTTCACGACGCGAATTGCAATGACTGAAGTAGTCGACGCCGCCTGCCATCGGCCCATAAAAGTACTGATAACCCGAACGAAGCGGGGAAAAGTGCGGCAAAAAACCAAGGTGCCACTTGCCGATAAGCCCAGTACGATACCCGGCCGCGCTGAGCAGCGAGGCGATGGTCGGGTGGGCTGGCGGCAATCCCAAAGTGGCATGCCCCATCGCCTTACTATTAATGGGTTCTTCAGCGGCCCCCCGAAGGCGGTACTGATAGCGACCGGTCATCAGCGCAAATCGTGTGGGTGAGCAAACCGGCGAGTTGCTGTAGCCGTCGCTAAATCGGATACCCTCGCTGGCAAGTCGATCAAGCCTGGGCGACACTGGGCCGAAACGGGCATCCCGACCACCGTAGCAGCCTAAATCAGCATAGCCAAGATCGTCAGCAACAATCCAAATAATATTCATCGATGTCCTTGACCCTTATGCTTTGCGTATCACAGAGCGAAAAGGTATTAAAGCGGCAAAGGCAGCAAGTGAAAGTGCCATGCCAATCCAAAGCGCAGATACCTGCCATTGATCGATGGCAAGACCGAAGGCCCAGGGTGCAAGCGCTTGCGTGAATCGTGATAATGCTAAGAGCTTTCCAACGCGTTCACCATAGCCTGCAGCACCGAACAAGGCTAAGGGCAGGGCACCGCGGGCAATCGTTTGGGTGCCCGTGCCAAGACCATGGCAAATCGTAAAGGCGATAGACCAGGCCGGCCCCCCTGCAAATAACATGAGCACTGCGATGGGGTGGGTGATGCTAGAGATCCACGCCGACCAAAGCGGATGCGCACGGCCAAGTGAACCAAACTGAAAAAGTCTTGCTGCGACTTGAGCCGGACCGATCATCGCACCTGCTGTGACAGCCATGGCAAGACTCGCGCCTGCCGCTTGTAACAGCGCAGGCAGGTGCGCCGCCATGGCGCTGCTTACAAAGCCAGTTGCAGCAAAGGCAAAGACAAGCAGTGTCGTAGCGTATCGAGGAAGCTCGGTTTGGTCCTGCGCCTTGTCCTCAGCTTTGGTCTGATGATCGGATTGACTTTGCTCGTTGCTCGTGCTGAGGTTTATGTCGGTCTGAGTGTTATAGCTTTCTAAATCATCCCGTACGGGCGCGGCTGGAATCATCCGATTGAGTAGGAGTCCAAGGCTTAAGTGCAAGAGCGCCCAAGCGATCAGTGCGCCTCGCCAGCCATAGGCATTCAGCATGAGGCTGCTCAGTGGCCAGCCCACTGTACTGGCAAAGCCAGCAATGAGCGTGATACCGGTGATAGGGCTGCGCGCTTTGAGGCCGTACAAATAAACAAGCGCAGCAAAGGCTGCGTCATAAAGACCATAACCCATAGCTATCCCGAGAACCAGCCATGCGGCAAGCAGAGTCAAGGGGCCTGTCGCAAAGGCTAGCACGATGAGCCCAACTGCAAAAATGAGATTAGTCATCGGCAGCACGACTCGGCCGCC
>VGHV01000484.1 GCA_016868095.1 Betaproteobacteria bacterium | reverse complement strand
CGACAGTTCTTAATATGCCTCTATTCTCGCACGATGTTGCGACGCCGCCTTAGTCGCAAGCCGAATCGTCTCAACATGAATCTCAATCGTGTCATCGATCGGACTTGCGTAGCCGCCACCCATTGTGACCACGCAAGGCAATCCTCGATCGCTACACCAGTCAAAGACCATGCGATCACGCATCGCAATCCCATCCTTACTGAGCGCAAGTCGCCCTAAGCGATCGCCCGCAAAAACATCGGCACCTGCGATGTAAAGCACCCAGTCAGCTCGAAATCTTCTCGATACCTCCGACAATGCTTCTTGCAGGCAAGCCAAGTAAGCATCGTCGCCAGTCCCGTCCTCCAAAGGCCAATCTGAGTCGCTCGCTTCCTTTGTGAACGGAAAGTTTTTTGCACCATGCAGCGAAAGCGTATAAACGCTCGGGTCGTTATTGAAAATACACGCCGTACCGTTGCCCTGATGAACATCGAGATCAATGCACAAAACCTGCTGTGCCCAAGATCTTGCCTGCACCCAACGAGCTGCGACCGCAACATCGTTGAAGCAGCAAAAGCCCTCACCGCGATCCGAATAAGCATGGTGGGTGCCTCCGGCCAAATTGGCCGCAAAGCCATCATGACGCGCCACCTCGCAAGCACCGATGGTGGCCCCGACCGATCGCCTCGAGCGCTCAGCCATTGCTGCTGACCAAGGAAAGCCCAATAGCTTTTGCTCTTGGGCAGTGAGCCCACCCTGGCATACTTTCTCGATCCACGCAGGGTGATGAGCAAGCGCTAATTGCCCATCGGTTGCCGGCAGTGCTTCGCACAGACTTAGATCCGTCAATTCTTGGGCGATCCGCGCTCGTAGTCGGCCGTACTTTTGCATCGGGAAACGATGGCCTTGAGGCAGCGGCAGGACAAAGTGGTCGCTGTAGAAAGCTTTCATATCGAGCCTGTTGACCCGCTTTGCGGCGTCGCAACAAAACCGACTGCTGTTGCAATGCAACAAAACCGCTTGACAAGCCGTTCGATAAGCGTAAACTCAGGTTTGTGCAATGCAGCAATCAAGAAAAACGGCTTCAAGGCTCTCCTCTCCTCGGTTTTACCTGCTTCGCTCCCGATTCGATTAGTTCCAATTCTCTTCTTGTTCACGATTCGTATTTTTCAAATCATTATTGAAAGGATATTCCATGTTTACAACGCCCGAACAATACCTCGCCGCCCACAAAGCAGCTATCGATACCTTGCACGCTGTTGCCATGAAATCGGTTGAAGGCTTTGAGCGCATGATGGAATTGCAACTCCAAGCGACCAAAGCAACGATGGCTGAAAGCAACGAGCAAGTGAAAGCATTGCTCGCCGCAAAAGATGCAAAAGCGCTCACCGATCTGGCATCGCAAGGCATGCAACCCGCCTCAGACAAAGCAACTGCTTATGCCAAGCATGTCTATGACATCGCTCGCGAAACCAGCACCGAAATCGCCAAGCTTTACGAAACCCAGATGACCGAAGCCAACAAGCATGTTTTCGCTTCGATTGAAAGCATGGCAAAAAATGCGCCCGCAGGTTCTGAGGGTGTCGTTTCCTTTGTCAAGAGCGCGATGGCAGCTTCAAATAGCGCATGGGACCAGGTCAGCAAAACCACCCGCCAAGTCGTTGAAATGGCTGAGGCTAATGTCGCTGCCGTGACCAAGTCACCCCGCCCCAGCGCTCGCAAGGCCGCTTAATCGTCCCAAGCGAACTTCGACCCAGGCCGTATCGTTTCATTGTCGATGCAACCTACAGAACGACAGATCTGTCGCTCTGAAAAAAACAGCGAGCAAGCTCGCTGTTTTTTTTAGGGTTCGCAAGTACTGGTCGATGGCTTAAGCATGTTCGCTTGCTTTGGGTCGGCGAATTTCGATCACCTGTGCCTTCACTTGGTGCTGTGAAGAAGCTGTAGCAGGGTGCTGGCTCGACAACGGCTCAGCTTCAAAGGCCTTCGCAAAGCGATCACTGGCCTGCTGCCACCGGCTCTCGGCATCTTCAAAGTGACGCTCCTTGACATGCCCATAGCCTCTGATGTGTTCGGGCACCTGTGCAAGGACAACCAGTGCCTGGTAGGCCTCTGTCAAACGCGAACGGGATGCCAGATCATCGAATGAAGCCTCGAGCTTTTGAAGTGCGGACTGTAGACTCGCCTCGTAACGCTCGATCCAGGCTCGCTCTTTGCGTCGTTCGTCACTGCGACCAAACACATCAAACGCCGTACCGCGCAAGAATTTGAAATGCTGCAATAAGCCAAAGGCTTTCATCATCCAAGGACCATACTCGGCCTTGAGCAGGCGCCCTTGTT
>VGHV01000483.1 GCA_016868095.1 Betaproteobacteria bacterium | reverse complement strand
CATAGAGAGGCGTCCCGACTTGCTGGGAGATCTCTTTCAGTTGCATTGAAACCGTGGGTTGGGTGACGTGCATACGCCTTGCAGCCGCACTGACGCTGCCGCTATCAGCCAGCGCGAGAAAAAGCCTTAATTGTCGAAAGGTAATGTTCATTATTTAGCATAGTAAAAAATCTATACAAAACCATATAAATATTGATTTTACTCTAGAAATTAGTGCCCCTAATATCAATGACTCCGGTCATCAGGCGTATCGCAGCCATCAGGCGTACCGCGGCCATCAGGCGTATCGCAGCCATCAGGCGTACCGCGGCCGTCAGGCGAAATTGTCAGAGCGTCTTGCATTAAAGAGAGAGTGTGTGAGTTTGCAAAATTTATTGGATCCATCGATTCTATTTTTTATATTCGGGGTTTTTGCAGGTGCGATTCGCTCGAATCTTGAAATTCCGGAGTCGATGGCTAAGTTCTTATCGCTTTATCTGCTGATGGCGCTTGGCCTCAAAGGAGGGTTTGCGCTTGCGCAATCGGGTCTTACGCTTGATATTGCCTTGGCGCTTTTTTCAGCGATTGTCATGGCTATTTTGGTGCCACTTCTTGCTTATGCAACGCTTCGTCGATTTATCGATGGATTTAATGCCGCAGCGATGGCTGCCTCTTATGGCTCGGTCAGTGCTGTGACCTTTCTTACTACGATGCAATATTTAGAGCAAGAAGGTCTGGCATTTGGTGGCCATATGGCGGTTGCGATGGTGCTGATGGAGTCACCCGCAATCCTGATAGCCATTTTCTTCGCAAACCGCTTGAGACAGCGTGGCGCAAACGGTGCTCAGACCGATCAAAAGCGCCCAGTGTTCAAGCGGACTTCGCTGGCAGAGATTATTCGCGAGTCCTTCACCAATGGTGCGCACCTACTGCTTCTTGGCGCGATGTTGGTTGGTTTACTCAGTGGAGAAAAGGGAATGACAGTGATGCAACCATTTTCAGGCGATTTGTTTAAGGGCATGCTGTCATTTTTTCTGCTTGATATGGGCCTGATGGTTGCTCGCAGCTTTCGTGATGCCTTGCATGCGTCGCCGGCCTTGCTGGCTTATGCGGTGATTGCACCGCTTGTTCACGCTGGCTTAGCCCTTGGTCTTGCGCAGCTTTTACAACTTGCGCTCGCAGATACCGTCTTACTGATGGTCTTGTCGGCGAGTGCGTCATATATCGTGGTTCCCGCAGTGGTTCGCTATGCCATCAGTGAAGCGAGCCCGGTTTATTATTTGGGGCTCAGCCTGGGCATTACTTTTCCTTTAAATATTTTGATTGGTATTCCGCTTTATACCTTCATCGCAAAAACATGCGAAGCATTGCTTTAGACCTATAGCTTCTTTATAGTCCGGTTTCGCCGAGTTGCCGAAGAGAAAAAGGTGGTCAAAAAGTATTCTAACTTCATGGCTAGAGCATGCACGCGCCGCTCGGCCTTGGCTACGGGCACCGGTCTGCTGCTTGCTGGTTTAAGTGGCAGCAGACCTGTTTTAGCCCAACAAGCCTCTGAGCCTTTGAAGATCAAAGGTCAGGTCAGGGTCGACGGCAAGCGTGCCGAAGCAAGTCAGCAGGTCAGAGCTGGGCAGGAAGTGAGCGTATCGCCTGGAGGCAGCGCAGCATTTGCTGTAGGTAATGACGCATTCATCGTGAAGGGCCAAGAACGCGGCGCACGCCTTCAGATTGAGGGTAAGGGGTCGACGGTCGATCAACTCCGCCTCGTGAGTGGCGGCTTAGTTGCAACCTTTGGAAAAGGTCCTGAAAGGAAGATCGTTACTACCAGCGCTACCATCGGTATTCGAGGTACGGGTTGCTATGTGGAGTCACAACTGCACCGTAGTTACATTTGTTATTGCTATGGACAGTTCGCCTTTACCTCACGTGATGATCAGTCGGTTCAGGAAAACTTTGAGGCAAGCTACCACGATGCAGGGCGCTTTATGCTTCGCTGGCCTCGCCCTAGGATTGTTCCAGCGGGTGGCCTCGGGCATGATGACGATGATCTTATTTTGGCCGAGTCCTTGGTTGGTCGCAAACCGCCCTTTGTGAAAACTTGAAGCTACTTCGGCTGCTTGCGCGCTACTTGAGCGCAGCGAGACCCTTTTCAGTCGTCGTGATCGGTACAGTTTATGTTGTGGTGGCAGGCCATGTGCTGCAAATTTTCCCGAATGGCCTGCTTCAAGTCCTAGAAGGTTATGTTTATAACCAGCGTGTTCGACTTCTCCCACCGAAGCCCCAGATCGATCCTATAGTCGTTGTTGATATCGATGAGGCAAGCTTGGCACAACTTGGGCGCTGG
>VGHV01000482.1 GCA_016868095.1 Betaproteobacteria bacterium | reverse complement strand
ACTTAAACGCAAGCGACACCTACATCCCTGACTCAATCGCCATTCCGTTAGGTATGTTTTATGGTATGTCTATCCGTAAAACCGCTTGAAATCCCTGTAAATAAAGGATATTTGGCGGAGACGGAGGGATTCGAACCCTCGATCCGGGTTTGCCCAGATGCTCCCTTAGCAGGGGAGTGCCTTCGACCACTCGGCCACGTCTCCGATAAACCGTATTGTACTGTGTCAGGCACCCTGCTCCAACCCAAAGGCTTTATGCAGCGCCCGAACGGCCAACTCCATATATTTATCCTCGATAACGACCGAGATCTTGATCTCACTGGTTGAAATCATCTGAATATTGATACCTTCAGCCGACAAGGTCTTAAACATCAAGCTAGCGATGCCCACGTGTGAGCGCATCCCGATACCCACGACTGAGACCTTGGCGATCTTTGGATCGCCCACGAGGCCCTTGCCGCCGATCGAACCCAGTACTTTCTCACGCAAAACCGCAAGCGCTCGCTCGTACTCGTTTCGATGTACCGTGAATGAAAAGTCAGTCGATCCATCCTGACTTTGGTTCTGAATGATCATATCGACATCGATATTGGCTTCTGCCACCGGGCCTAAGATTGAAAAAGCAACACCCGGGCGATCTGGCACGCGGGTAAGCGTGATCTTCGCCTCATCACGGTTAAACGCTATGCCTGAGATGACTGCCTGTTCCATCGCATCGCCTTCCTCAAAAGTAATCAACGTTCCCGACTGGGCCTCCGTGGCTAAATCCATATCCGGCGGCGTTAAGCTTGATAACACCCTCGTCTTTACTCGGTACTTCCCTGCAAACTCCACCGATCTAATTTGCAGGACTTTCGAACCAAGGCTCGCCATTTCGAGCATTTCTTCGAACGTTATACGTTCAAGTCTTCTGGCTTCCGCTACGATTCGTGGATCAGTTGTGTAAACGCCGTCGACATCGGTATAAATAAGACACTCATCTGCCTCAAGCGCCGCAGCGATGGCAACCGCTGAGGTGTCCGAACCGCCACGACCAAGCGTAGTGACATGACCTTCAGGGTCAACCCCTTGAAAACCCGTAATGATCACGACCTTCGCCTGTTGCAAATCCCGATGGACTTTTTCAGTTTCGATACCCGTAATACGCGCTTTGGTATAGGCGTTATCGGTTCGAACTGGAAGCTGCCAACCCGCGTAACTCACCGCGTCGACGCCAATTGCCTTAAGTGCCATCGCCAGCAACCCCACCGAGACCTGCTCGCCAGTGCAAGCCAGCATGTCTAGCTCTCGCGGATCGGGTTGCGATTGAATCTCCTTGGCTAAGCCAATTAGTCGATTCGTCTCCCCAGACATTGCCGAGGGCACAACGACCATGCTGTAGCCCGCCCTATGCCACTTGGCAACCCGAGCGGCGACGTTTTTGATGCGTTCTACTGAACCCATCGAGGTACCGCCATACTTATGAACGATCAATGCCATGATATTTGCATCTTTAGTTAAGTTCGAGAAGTCTTCTCGTCACTTGAAAAATCGCCACTATTATGAAGAATCGCTTCATGGGACTAAATGGCAACCATATGGGGCGCTGCTCACTCCAAAAACCTGGGCTCTGCCAGCAATCGATTACCTATGCGTCGAAAGACAAAATCACCGTGCTTCAAATGACCGCGTCCAAGCTTTGAAACAAAGCAAAACTCATGCAATACATTCAATCGGGCACGGGATGGCGCGCGAAGCGCAACCTGTTTAACCCAACGGTATAGGGCATCACGCTGTTCGATTGCCGAATGCGATTGGATAGGGCCAAGGTCAAGATAGGCTACATTCGCTATAGTTTGTGGCGTACTCTCGGATAAGTCCTCCATCAAATCGACGATCCGTTGCTTCGTGCCCGGACGAATAGATTCAAGCAAAGGCATCAAGTTCGAGCGAATGCGATTGCGCAAGAAAGTTTCATCGCCATTACTCGGATCCTCGTCCCAAGCAAGTCCCCAGTCCTTAGCCTGCTCAAGCAATATATTTCGATCTACCTTAAGCATCGGTCTAATATAAACAACATTTCCACGCTCAATAACAGTTGGCATGCCGCGCAGGCCCGCAATACCTGTTCCACGGATAAGATTGATAAAAAACGTTTCAGCTTGATCATCAGCGTGATGCGCAAGCAGAACTCGCTGAAGCGCCAAATCAGCCGCCACGTGCTCGATCGCTTCATATCGCGCTTGCCTTGCCCAAGCCTCAAGTCCGTCCACAAAGCTTGCAGGGGGTGTGAGCGCACAAACCCTAAGGTCGACCGAAAAACGCTCACAAAGCGCCCGGGCTGAGG
>VGHV01000481.1 GCA_016868095.1 Betaproteobacteria bacterium | reverse complement strand
ATTTTATGTATACCGGGGGCACCACCTTGCTCACCCAGTCTTATCGCCCCGTTGAGAAAAACAAGGTCCAGGGTTTTATGGATATGTGCGTTTTTTGTGTGATGGTGAGTTCATCAGCCTCATCGGGTGCCTTGCATTTTATGAATGGTTGGAACGTTCTTAATATGATTGCCATTCCTTTGGTGGCAACCATACTTGTCTATGCGGCTTGGCTAAGTTGGCAAAAGGCCGCTCCGAAGGCGGTCTAGGCCTTGTTAGTGGTCAAAAACTTGAGACCAAAGCGCTTTAACGGCCTGCGACTCAGCGCCAACTAATTGAGGATCGACTCTTGCATACCGGGCTTCGTTCAACCGCAGTCCATGTTGCAAGCTCCGATAGCGTCGATACGCGTTTGCAGCATCGATCGCAAGCGAGGCATCGATCAAACCCGCTTGCGCGGCGCGCTGTAGCAAAGCGATGTTGCCAGCGTTATCGAGCAAACTCGGATGTTTATGGCTATGTGTAAGGACCAGGTATTGCGTCATGAATTCAATATCAACCATGCCACCGGCGTCATGTTTCAAATCAAATTCAGCACTGCGATTCGGGTGGCCTGCGTGCATGCGCTTTCGCATATCGCTGACTTTTTCGGCCAGGGCTTTAGGATCGCGGCTGGCCCTGAGAATGTCGCGCTGGATTGATTCAAAGCTTGAAGCTAGCTTGTCATCACCTGCACACCACCGAGCGCGGGTTAAGGCCTGATGTTCCCAAACCCAAGCCTTCTCCCGCAAGTAGCTCTCCAGGCCACCAAGGCTAATGGCGGCAAGCCCCGAGATGCCGTCGGGTCGAAGCCGCACGTCGACATCAAAAAGTTGCCCCGCTGCGGTCTGCATCGACATCCAAGAACTGATGCGCAGGGCGAGCTGGCCGTAGGCATGCGCCGCTTGCGCATCATCGTCATCATAAACAAAGACCAAGTCGAGATCCGAGGCATAACCGAGTTCCTTGCCCCCGAGCTTGCCGTAGGCGATCGCAGCGAACTGTGGCCTGTCGCGATGTCTTGACTTGAGACTTGACCACGCGCTTTCGATGACCAGGCCCAGGACCTGATCAGCGAGCTCGCTTAAGTGGTCCGATAAATGTTCAAGGCTCAAGTGCCCCTCAAGATCTTGCACAAGCAGCCGAAAGACTTGGGCATGATGCGCTTCACGCAAGTGGTCCATGCGCCGCTCATCATCGGCTTGACCATTGATTTGCAGGGTCTGCATGACTTCGCGTTGCTGGCAGGCCCAAAGCTGATAGTCCATCGGCTCAAACATTTGTCCATCGAGCAATTCGTCGAGCACCACCGGATGACGCAGCAAATACTGACTCGCCCAACGCGCCTTGCCAAGCAGGCGCAACACAGGTCTGAGCGCTGCGGGGTATTCATCGAGCAAAGCGAGATAAGCAGGCCTACGAAGCACTGATTCGAGAAAATCGACAAAACGAATCAGCGCCTCTTCGGAGGCTTGTTCATGACTCGCCCGATCCATCAAACGATGAATGCGCTTATGTGTTTCGTCGCGGGCGGCCTGCCATCGCCCGCTCGATGACAGGGCGGCAAAACGCGTTGCAACCGCACTGGAAAGCTTGCTGCTTTGCTGCTCGTCTTGTTGGGGCGCTTTGTCCTGTGCGAGCAAACTGTCGAAGACCCCCGATACAAAATCGCGTGTTCGCTGAACCTTTTCGATTAACTCGACCCGAGGCAATCGCAGCAGTTGGGCGATCTCGGCCTGAATCGCTTCGTCATCAGGTAAACGGTGGGTTTGTTCGTCTTCACGGTATTGAATGGCGTGTTCAAGCTGGCGCAAAAAGCGATAAGCGCTTGCGAGTTGTGCGGCTTGTGCAGCGTCTAAAATGCCGCGTTCGCCCAAACCCTCCAGCGTCACTAGGGTTTGTGGCGCACGCAACCCAGGATCGCGCCCACCTCGCACGATCTGGAACAATTGCGCGATGAATTCGATCTCTCGAATGCCGCCCCGCCCAAGCTTGACATCCCAACCCCGCTTGCGTGCGTCGGTTTTCGCTACTTCCTGGCGAATCAGTGCATGCAACTGTCTCAAGGCTTCGATCGCCTGAAAGTCCAAGTAGCGCCGAAACACAAAGGGTCGAACAGTCGACATTAACTGCTCAATATCGTCCTCGCGCTTTACGGCGCTGCCGAGGCCTGAGTGAGCAATCGGCCTTACCTTCAACCAGGCAAACCGCTCCCACTCGCGGCCTTCACCAAAAAAGTAATGCTCAAGCATATTTAGATTCACGACGAGTGGACCTGAATCGCCATGAGGTCGCAGACGGGTATCGAC
>VGHV01000480.1 GCA_016868095.1 Betaproteobacteria bacterium | reverse complement strand
TCAGTGCTAAGTCTCACCATGGTCATGCTCGGATCGGCCTCGCAAAGCTTAATGAGCGGTGCATGGCCGGCATCGGGTACAAGCGCAACTTGCTTGATGCCATGCTCTTTAAGCAACGCATAGAGCGCGCCTGGCCAGGCTTGGCCAGGCATGGCGTCGGCGTAATGCTCTGGCTTTTTACGTCGCACGACAGCCTTTGTTTTCGTCTTCGAAGCCATTGAAATCATCCCCATAAACGATCGGTTTGCTGCATTCTAAGGAAGGATTCATAGCAAAGGCGCAATGCGTTGCAGGGGTGATCGCCCGGATCGCCTGAGATGCTGTTGTAAAGTCAAAAACCGGACCGTCTGGGTGCTTACAGTACGAAAGATATGCTTCGATTGGGTTCGGTATGGGTTTAAGCCTTCATAGGAGATTGATGAAATGGGTCAACAAGTCAGTGAAGCTCTTGTGGCAGAGATCGAGTCTGCATTCAATAGCCGCGATGTGGATCGCATCCTTGAATACTTTGCCGACGATGGTGTTTTCGCAACCGCGCGTGGCCCGGTTAAAGAGGGCATCGAACTCAAAGGCAAAAAGGCGATCGGCGATTTTCTGCGCGAGCGCTTTTCTTATATTCCCGACATGTATTGGCACCCGCAGTATCGCTTTGTCAGTGCTTGCGGCCAGTATGGCGTGTCCTATTGGGTGGTGACGGGAACCAATCAGCGCAATGGCAGCAAACTCGAACTCAACGGTTGCGACATTTTTCGTTTTCAAAACGGAAAGCTCATCCATAAAGATACCTTTTGGAAGGCGATCGAGTGAAGTCGATAAGTACAAGTTTTGATGCGATGAGCCAGTCAGCGAGGCCTCGGCGCGCTTCCAGGCGGATTGATGCGGTTGAGCTTCCGATTATTCCAACGATTGCAGCGATGGTTAGAGACAACCCAGGCTGTATATCGCTCGGTCAGGGGGTGGTGAGCTACGGTCCACCGGCAGACGATGTGGCGCGCCTGCCCGCGCTGATGGCTGACTTGCAACTAAACAAGTATCAGGCCGTTACCGGTTTGCCCGCGCTGACAGACGCCTTAGCGCGAAAGCTTCAAGAGGTTAATCAGTTTGATGTGAACCAGGGCTATCGCATCATGGTGACCGCGGGAAGCAATATGGCTTTCCTAAACGCCGTGCTTGCGGTTGGTGATCCTGGCGATGAATTTATTCTGCCGCTTCCGTTTTACTTTAACCAGGAAATGGCGATCAGCATGTGTGATTGTGTGCCGGTTGCTGTGGCCAGTCGCGATGATTATCAACTCGACCTTGCAGCGATCGAAGCCGCGATTACACCAAAAACGAGAGCGATCGTTACCGTATCGCCCAATAATCCTACGGGTGTGGTTTACCATCCGGAAGACTTGGCGAGCATCAATCAGCTTTGCAAACGGTATGGTATTTATCACTTTTCAGATGAGACCTACGAATACTTTACTTACGATGGCGCTCGGCATTATTCTGCAGCGAGTCAGGCTGGTGCCAATGAGCGTACGCTGTCTTTTTATTCGTTTTCAAAAAACTACGGTATGGCGAGTTGGCGGGTTGGTTATGTGGTTTACCCGGAGCATTTGCACGAAGCGATGAATAAGGTGCAAGACACCAATCTGATTTGTGCCCCTGTTATCTCGCAATTACTTGCAATCGAAGTGCTCAAGCGCCCCCGATCGGCGATCGACGAACAAGTCAATCGCCTGGCAGCGGTACGCTCTAAAGTTTATGAGATTTTGTTCGATTTAAAACCGCTTGCCAACTTTCATCTCACCCAAGGCGCGTTTTATGTGATGGTTTCTCTACCGGGCGTTGATGATCGACTTTCGTTTAATCAATTTCTAGCCAGTAAACACAAGGTTGCCTGTGTGCCGGGTTTTGCTTTCGGCTTGAATGATATCAAGGCTCGAAATGTTCAGCGCCTGTCTTACGGAGCACTCGCACCCGAAACCGTGGTCGAAGGCGTGAACCGCTTTGTTGCCGGGGTTAGGGATTGGTACAAATAATAAAGCAGCGAGCAAGATAAGTGATGAGCTCATCAGTTCTAATCAGCGAAGTGGGGCCTCGCGATGGCCTTCAATCAGTCGATGCATTTATGCCGACTGTTGAAAAAAAGGCATGGATTAGTGCGCTGCATGCCGCAGGTGTTCGAGAGATTGAGGTCAGTTCGTTTGTTCCTGCTCGACTGCTGCCGCAACTTGCTGATGCTGCTGAGGTGGTCGAGCACGCGCTCAGCTTGCCTGGTCTTACCGTGATGGCATTGGTTCCCAATTTAAGAGGCGCACAGGCCGCCATCGCAGCTGGGGTTCATAA
>VGHV01000479.1 GCA_016868095.1 Betaproteobacteria bacterium | reverse complement strand
CGAGTTTATCCAGGCTTTTTGCAGCATGCGGGCTTTATCGCGATGAATCCTGATCGTCACGCGACCTCTCACTGGGATTTTTACCAGAGCCTCGTGCGTGGTGATATGCAAGACGCTGAGCAACACCGGCGTTTTTACGATGAGTACAACGCTGTGCTTGATATGCCAGCCGAGTACTACCTTGACACGATTCATACGGTTTTCCAGCAACACAAGCTTCCGAATGGAACCTGGGATGTTGATGTGGATGGCGAGCTGCTTCGGGTAGACCCGAAAGCGATACGGGATGTGCCGCTTTTCACGATTGAGGGCGAGCTTGACGATATCTCGGGTTCTGGCCAGACCGAGGCCGCTCATGGCCTGACACCCAATCTTGCCCCAGCGCACAAGCAACACCATGTTGCCATGGGCGCAGGCCACTACGGCATTTTTAGCGGTAGGCGATGGCGCGAGTTGATTTACCCCAAGGTTCGCGATTTCATCGCCGCGCACCCAAGTCGCATCAAGACGCGCTAGGTGTTTTAGGGTCCAAGATGGATCTTGCTGAGGCAATCAATCAGATCCTTCCCCAAACCCAATGCACCCGTTGCGGCTACCCAGCATGTAAGCCCTATGCGCAAGCGATTGCTCATGGCTTGGCTGATATCAATCGTTGCCCACCCGGCGGACAAAAAGGCATCGAGGCACTCTCGCAACTAACAGGCCAAAACGCCAAGCCGCTAGACCCTAACTGTGGTGAAGAGCAAAGCCTGCGCTTTGCATGGGTTGTGGCCGAGGATTGCATCGGTTGCACGAAATGCATTGTTGCCTGTCCGGTTGATGCGATTTTGGGCGGTCCTCAACGCTTACATGCAGTGATCGCCGAGCGTTGCACAGGCTGTGAGCTTTGCCTGCCTCCCTGCCCTGTTGACTGTATCGAGATGCGGCCATGGCAGCCCGAACGTATGTGGACAGCGGCAGACGCAAAAGAAGCCCGCATCCGCTTTGAGCATCGCACCGAGCGAATAAGAAGGCAAGAAGAGGAAGGCCTTCGCTATCAACTCGAAAAAGCTCACGTCAAGCGCCAGTCGGATGCGGCATCCAACCCTCGAGCGCGCGCAATCATCGATGCAGCCATCGCTCGTGCCAAAGAAAGGCAGGATCGTTTAAACAAGGGGGCGAGCACAAGCCATGAATAAGGCCAAACGCCGCGAAATGTTTGAGCGTTGGCGCGCGGCCAACCCTCATCCTCAAACCGAGCTGCATTGGCGTAATCCCTTTGAATTATTGATCGCAGTCATTCTCTCGGCTCAAGCTACTGATAAGAGCGTGAATCTGGCCACGCGAGGATTGTTTGCTGAAGCGCCCGATCCTGCCTCAATGCTCAGGCTCGGCGAGGCCGGTCTCATCAAACACATTAAGCACATTGGTTTGTACCAATCCAAAGCCAAGCATGTGCTAGAAACCTGCGCCATGTTGCTTGAGCATCACGATGGTGAGGTACCGCGCGAACGTGAAGCTTTGCAGGCTCTGGCAGGCGTTGGCAGAAAAACAGCAAACGTCGTACTCAACACAGCCTTTGGCGAAGCCACGATGGCTGTCGACACCCATATTTTCCGTGTTGCCAATCGCACAGGTTTGGCGCCCGGTAAAGATGTTCTGGCGGTTGAAATGAAATTGCTGCGTTTCATAGAAGCCGAATTTCTACGCGATGCCCATCACTGGCTAATTCTTCATGGCCGCTATGTGTGCAAGGCACGAAAGCCCGATTGCCCGACATGCATGGTCGCGGACTTGTGTGATATGAAAAGCAAAACCAAAGCTGATTGATCGATGCGATCTTCTTCAGCAAGCCTTCATCCATCAATATTCTGATCACCGTGCTCAATCACCATGCTGTTTAATCCGAGTTCTGCCGACGTCCGACGTTTTTTTTGTGAAGCCTGGTCGCGTAGCCAACAATCACTTCCTTGCGAACCGCTGCAAGTGCTGGCGGCCTCCTGGTGCGCTGAGCATCCCGAGTATCAGGCACTACTTGATGAGCCCGATCGCGCAGTTGAGGAGGTTTTCAATCCGGCATCAGGCCACGAAAACCCCTTTTTACATTTGTCGATGCACCTTGCCATCGAGGAGCAAATCGGCGCGGATCAACCGCCTGGGATTCGCAAAGCCTGGCAATCACTCCTCAGCAGAACCCACGGCGATCGTCATGAGGCAGCCCATCAGGCGATGGAGTGCCTGGGCCTTGTGCTTTGGGAGGCACAGCGCCAAAAACGCATGCCCGATACCGATGCCTATCTTGATTGCTTAAATCGCCTTTAAGGGCAACTTAAGCACGAGGACCCGCCCGGTGCTTTAAGATG
>VGHV01000478.1 GCA_016868095.1 Betaproteobacteria bacterium | reverse complement strand
GGCCGCACGATTCATTAGCTATCTTGGCCAGCTACTTAGCGACTTCCGACGCGTAACGCTTTGATAAAGAAGATTGAAATGGCAATCGTCGATGTAACACTACCTAATATTGGCGACTTTAGTGAAGTTGGCGTGATCGAAGTCTTAGTCGCCAAAGGTGACCATGTCAAGCATGAGGAGTCCTTGATCACGGTCGAGAGCGACAAGGCTTCGATGGAGATTCCCTCACCCGAAGAAGGTGTTATCGAGGAGATTCTCGTCAAGCTCGGCGATAAGGTCTCGGAGGGCAGCTTGATCATGCGGCTAAGCGTAGAGGCACGACCCGACAAGGTACTACCCACCACGGCACCGCTCGACAGAGTAGTGCCCAGTAAGCAATCACCCACTGTGACTGATCACTTTGATTGTGATTTGCTGGTTATAGGCGGTGGGCCTGGAGGTTACTCAGCAGCTTTCAGAGCGGCTGACCTTGGCATGAAGGTGATGCTGATTGAGCGATATCCCAGCCTCGGAGGGGTTTGCCTTAATGTAGGTTGCATACCCTCAAAAGCCTTGCTGCACGTGGCTGCCGTTAGCGATGAGGCTCAGCGATTGGCAAAGCATGGCATTAGGTTTGGCAGACCCGAATTTGAACTCGATGGCTTACGTGACTGGAAGCAGTCGGTGATTAAGAAACTCACTGGTGGTCTGGCGTCTATGGCCAAGGTGCGAAAAGTAGAGCATGTCCAAGGACGCGCAGTTTTCGTCAGTCCACATGCCATCGAGGTCGATGAACATGACGGCTCAAAGCGCAATATCAGTTTTGCGAAGGCGATCATTGCTGCTGGTTCTGAAGCGATTCAGCTCCCATTTCTTCCTGAAGACCCTCGAGTCGTCAATTCAACCGGTGCGCTCGAGCTGCCGCTGATTCCTGAGCGCATGCTGATTATTGGCGGCGGAATTATCGGTCTGGAAATGGGAACGGTTTACTCCAGCCTCGGCGCAAGGCTCGACGTGGTTGAGATGCTCGACGGTTTGATGCCGGGTGCTGATCGTGACTTGGTCAAGGTGTGGCAGCAGTTCAATAGCCATCGATTTGATCAGATCATGCTCAAGACAAAAACCATCGGAGCAAGCGTCGTAAGCGATGGGATACTTGTCAGGTTTGAAGATGACCAGGGCAAGCAAAGCGAAAAGTCGTATGACCTGGTTTTGTGTGCGGTGGGCCGCAGACCTAATGGTCTGCACCTCGGTCTTGATTCAGCCATGGTCAAACACGACGAACGCGGCTTTATACCGGTCGATAGCCAAATGCGAACTAATCAAAGTCATATTTTTGCTATCGGTGACATTGTCGGACAGCCTATGCTTGCTCACAAGGCGGTTCATGAAGCCCATGTTGCAGCCGAAGCGGCTCATGGTTCTAAAGATCATTTCGATGCACGCGTCATTCCATCGGTGGCTTATACCGATCCAGAAATTGCCTGGGCGGGGCTTACCGAGGCCGATGCAGCAAAGCGTGGCATCAGGGTCAACAAATCGCTCTTTCCTTGGGCGGCTTCGGGCCGCGCTATTGCCAATGGCCGTGATGAGGGATTCACCAAGCTTTTGTTTGACGCAGACCACGGACGTTTGCTCGGCGGTGCGATTGTGGGCACACAGGCGGGCGACATGATCGGTGAAATCGCCTTAGCCATCGAGATGGGTGCTGATGCAAGCGATATCGGTAAGACAATTCATCCGCATCCAACGCTTGGGGAGAGTATTGGCATGGCGGCTGAGGCAGCGCTGGGGATTTGTACCGACCTGCCCCCACGCAAGCGCTAGTAATTTCTAAAGATTGGAGCACTTACGAGCGCTTGGAACTACTCGCAAGCGCTTCAAGCAAGCCTTTCCTGATGGCGGGCAATGGCAGCAACCACGGCCGCCGGGGCCGTGCCTCCAACATGATTCCTCGCTGCAAGCGAGCCCTCAAGACTCAGAACCTCAAACACATCGCCCTCGATCAGGCTCGAGAACGCTCTCAGTCTTGCTAGCGACAGCGCGCTGAGATCAATGCCTTCGCGATCGGCTTCTCGAACCGCCAAAGCAACCGCCTCATGCGCATCCCGGAAAGCCATGCCCTTGCGCACAAGATAATCGGCAAGATCAGTCGCAGTTGCGTAACCACGGCCTGCGGCTTCACGCATGCGATCCTCTCTCACCGTGATACCAGCGATCAGATCGATATAAATACGCAAGCTATCACTGATGGTATCGACCGTGTCAAAGAGCGGCTCTTTATCCTCTTGATTGTCTTTGTTGTAGGCCAGTGGTTGGGCCTTCATAAGCATGAGTAATCCCATCAAGTGCCCAACAACACGCCCGGT
>VGHV01000477.1 GCA_016868095.1 Betaproteobacteria bacterium | reverse complement strand
ACAAGGTCTTAGCTTTGCGACGATCAACATGACCGATGTTGCAGAATCCCGCCCATGTGCGCAATGGAAGTCAGATCGTTTTGGTGGTCTGGTCGAGTTTTGCCACTTGAGGCATTGACGCTGAAACCCTGGAGATCGCAATGATGGCCGCCGGTTCTGGTCGGGGCAATTTGGCAGCCATCGCCATGCTGCGTTCGCCGATGCCCTGGCCATCCATGCGAAAACGCTGATACTCGGGCAGGATTAGGCTCGGCGGCGCGAGGTTTGCCGCATATCGATCGATCTTATTCATCGCAGCCTCCCTTGCCGTTGTTTGGGTTAGGTTGAATCCGTAAATTGGGTCCTCGCCGCGTTGGTGAAAACATCGCGCCTTAGTTAGGAGGACGGCTATTAACGAGGCTCTCTTTATGGTATCGGCCGAGCCCTTGGCCTTGAATGTAAGTAAACGCTCTTGATACAGTCAAAAGACCAAACCCAGGTGAGAATCATGCTTTTCTGTCAATGAACCATCCTCTTGATCGCGCAAGAATCTCTTTATGTTTACTTTTTAAAGCTTGATTTACTCTAAACGGGCAGTCTCACGCTTTTTGCGCTTTTTCCGTTGCATCGCTAAGTCGGGGCCAACCATCGTGAAGTATCCACGCGTCAACACAATCTTGGTTCGATCAAGCATCTCCTTAGGTGCATGCACCCATGCCAGTATCGAAAAAGATGCACTCACACGCTCACCACTGCTATGCGTAAATTCGATGCCAGCAAAGAGGCCGTCGTGATCAACACGACGAACCCTTGGCTTGGCCGTCGTATTGGGCCGGCGTATACCGTGCCGGGTTTGTCGGCTTGTCATGATGAAAACGCCACAAAGCGGCGCTGCCCTGATTCACGCAAGCGACCACCGAGCCACCGATAAATGCGCTGTTTTACTAGGTGACCAAACTCTGGATAAAAATCAGAACTTGCCTGCTCGACAAAATCGAGTACCCCGCCTTCGGGATACCCGTAGTCCTCAAAGTTATACCGAAGCACCTGCATCAAATCCCAACCCTTTAGGAAGAAGCGCGTAAGGGAAGCTAGGGTCAAGGGCTTATTGGAGTAGCACTCATTAGGACCACTAACAGGCTGCTGAAATACTTTCCGGATAGGGTCAACATTAGGATTTGAATCGTTATAGGTTGTAAGCTACTTACGTGACTCAGGATCTATCGATGCGCTTCATGCCCACAAGCAGCTTGTTTGATCGAGAGCTTGCTAAGCGAAAGGCGATCGATATGAATATTATTGATCATTCAAATCGTCCTGTTTATCACATGCGTGGCCAGGACCGGCACGGCAAGAATCAATTCGTGTGAAGCTTGCGCTATTTTTCGATCTACACGCCAACCTTCACGCGTTTGACACCTGCCTCGCACATGCGCGAGATCAGGGTGCCAGCTCATTTGCCGTACTCGGTGATTTAGTAGGCTATGGGGCCTACCCGGGCGCTGTCGTTGATCGGTGCATGGCGCTTGAGCAACAGGGTGCGATTGTGCTTCGAGGCAACCATGAATCCATGGCCTTAAGGCCTTCGGGCGCTGGAAATACCATGGGCGGTATCACGGCTCACTGGACCCATGAGGCCCTATCGGCGACACAGCGGCAATGGTTGAGTCGTCTCAAGCTTGAAGCCAAGCTAGGCTCCGCATGGCTTGTCCACGCAACAGCACTTGAGCCAGCAAGTTGGCACTATGTGACTGATGCCAGTATGGCTGCTTTCAGCCTGCGAGGCGTGAATCACGACCGAAACATTCGCTGGGTGTTTTGCGGCCATGTTCACGAGCAGGCACTTTATGTGGAGATCAGTCGCGATAAGCTAATCCGCCACCATCCGCTCGCAGGAGAAATCATTCCCGCGATCGCTGGGCGCCGACACCTTGCTGTGGTTGGATCTGCAGGCCAGCCTCGCGATGGCGATCCGCGTGCTTGTTACCTTCTTTTTGACACCAAGGCGGAAACAGTTTGCTTTCACCGTGTAACTTATGATTATTTCGCGGCAGCAAAAGCAATTAGAGATGCCGGTTTACCTGAACGGTTGGCGATCCGACTGGAGCTTGGTCGGTGAAGCGCCTTCAACGGTGCTCAAATGCAGACACATCATTGACGATATCGAGAGTCATGTTGTAACGTGGTACTCGCGCTGAGAAGAGGCTGCCTGATTCGCGAGATGCAACCAAGTGAATTACACGATTTTCCGTAATCTTGGACTTTCGAAAATGGCTGCAAATTCTACTTAGTAGAATTTCTCAATTACACGGTATATTACACATAGTAATTAGAACGTTATATCCCGTTGATTTTTATAGGTTTTTTTGAAGC
>VGHV01000476.1 GCA_016868095.1 Betaproteobacteria bacterium | reverse complement strand
ACCCACAGGTACAGTAGCCCTTGTCATGATGATTTCGCTATAACGCCTGGCTTCGATGACTTGCTCAAGACCAGCAGCGAGTGCAAGCAAGGTTTTACCGGTTCCAGCCTGACCCAGCAATGAGACGAAGTCGACCTGGGGGTCCATTAATAAATTCATCGCAAAATTTTGTTCACGATTTCGCGCGGTAATACCCCACACAGCGTGCTTGGGATGACCGTAATCGCGAAGCGTTTGCAAGACAGCACGCCGACCTACAATTTCTCGAACGATCGCATGAAGCGTTTGCGTGCCTTCGATATAAATATACTCATTGATTCGCAATGACGGTACCAGCGGACCCTGAATGCGATAAAAAGTATATCCAGACTGCTGCCAAGACTCGACGCCTTTGCCGTGGCTTTCCCAAAAGTCTGCAGGCAACGCAGTCATGCCCGAGTAAAGCAAGTCAGTGTCTTCAAGTACCTGGTCGTTGAGATAGTCCTCGGCAGTCAAGCCAAGCGCGCGCGCTTTAATGCGCATATTGATGTCTTTGGATACCAAGACCACCTGGCGATCACTTCGTGAAGCTTGCAGGCTTTTCACAACGCCAAGAATTTGATTGTCTGCTTTGCCCTCTGGTAATCCGGCCGGCAGATCAAATTTTAGGCCTTGGGTTTGAATCAAAAGCTTGCCGCTTGCTTCACTGTTTCCCAAGGCATCGAGCGACATGCCCAAGGCTGGATCACTGCCCGCTGCCTGCATTAATTGATCAAGGCTTCGACTGATCTGCCTGGCGTGCCTGGATACCTCGGACATGCCTTTTTTATGTGCATCGAGCTCTTCAAGCGTGATCATCGGCAGATAAACGTCGTGCTCGTCGAATCGGAACAAACTCGAAGGATCATGTAGCAAGACATTGGTGTCGAGCACGAATAATCGACTAGCGCTTGTCTTGGCCTTCTTTCGCCTACCGCTTGCGGTTTTAGCAGGCGCAGACTTTTCGGAAAGATCAGCCTCATGAAGTGGGCTTGGTGCTGGCGCTGATGCTTGCATCGTTAAGGAGTCGGTGGTCTGCCAAGTGACTGGAGCGATTTCACTGGCTTGGGGCGTTTGAGCGTTTGCTACCTCATCGTTCGCCTCGTCTTTTTTTCGTGTGCTTTGTTTGCGTTGCTTTGCGATCGTTTCCAAATCAATCAAGGTGGCGGGCTTGCGTGGGGCAGGTGGCAGCGGCATGGATTTGGCCTTGTTGAATATTTGCGTTGGCGCAACGAGCTAGCTTGCTTGGCTAAGTGATTAGATTTGTTCGCTTGGTGCTAGCTTGCTTGGCTGGGTGATTAGCGAGTCTGAGACAGTGGTCTAGTGACTTTTGACAAATTCCAGAACCTCTGCCACATGGCCCGGGACTTTGACGCCGCGCCAGGCCTTAAGTAGTTTGCCCTGTCGGTCAATCACAAAGGTAGAACGTTCTATACCACGGACAGGTTTGCCGTACATCAGTTTATTTTTCATCACACCGAACTGAGCACAAAGCGCCTCGGAGGGATCCGAAATCAATGCAAAGGGCAATTCATACTTCTTTTTGAAGTTTTCGTGAGACTTCATCGAGTCGCGTGAAACGCCCACAACCATCGCGCTAGCACTTAAAAAGGCCTCATGCTGATCGCGAAAATCGACGCTTTGGGTCGTGCAACCTGGGGTGTTGTCCTTGGGATAGAAATACAAAACAAGTGTTTGTTTTAAATCGGCCAAAGAAAAACGGCCAGCGGTTGAGTCTGCTTCGAAGGGGCTTATACGGTCACCGGCACTTGGGCTTAAGGATTCAGACATCGCTAGATTCACTCGCAAAAAAAGAGAAGTTAGATTTCATGGTTTTGAGGCATACACGTCTCGTCATGCAGTGGGTAGACGGCGGCCAATGATTGGAACGCACGCTCAGGCCTGCATGGGCAATAAAGCCGCCAAAACTTTGCGGCCTTCCGCCATCAAGATATTGTAGGTTCGGCAGGCTGCGGGGGTCGCCATACATTCCACGCCGATGCCTTGACTTGATACCTGGCTTACGAGTTTTGGGTGCAAAAACCGTTGCTGAGCACCCGTACCCACAATCACCAGATCGGGTTTGGCTTCAATCATGAGCTCAAAGTCCTCGGCTTTAATGTCTTGCCACTGTTGCGGACGCCAGGCCTGAAGCATGCCTTCAGGCATGACAAGCAGGCTTCCCTCGGTTGTCTGCGCATTGACCGCAATCCAACAATCGCCGTAGCCAGTAATCGTATTTAATGACGCTGCTTGATGTTCTTGGAGTTTCATAGGGCTGCTTGGTGTTTTCTTTGCTTGCCTGCCATGTCATAGACGCATGATGCCGGAAGGAT
>VGHV01000475.1 GCA_016868095.1 Betaproteobacteria bacterium | reverse complement strand
AGTTGATTTGGACGAAGGTGACTTTTTAATCGGTGCGGCCGTTACCGATGGTGCGCATGATGTCATGCTGTTTTCAGACGCAGCCAAGGCAGTTCGCTTCGACGAAAACGATGTACGACCGATGGGTCGAGCAGCCCGCGGGGTACGAGGCATGAGTCTTGACGAGGGACAACGCGTCATCGCCATGCTGGTTGCTGAATCCGAATCACAGTCAGTTCTGACCGCTACTGAAAATGGTTTTGGCAAACGCACGCCAATCAGCGAATACACCCGCCATGGGCGTGGCACCAAAGGCATGATCGCTATCCAGACCTCCGAGCGCAACGGCAAAGTTGTCGCAGCGGTGTTGGTCAACCCGGATGATGAGATTATGCTGATCACCACCGGGGGCGTATTGGTCCGTACGCGAGTCGCTGAGGTCCGTGAAATGGGTCGGGCAACCCAAGGCGTAACCTTAATCGCTGTCGACGACGGTTCAAAACTGAGTGGCCTGCAACGTGTTGTTGAATCAGACACTGAAACGCTCAGCAGCGGCGACATTCCGAGCGATCCGAGCAGTGACGATCCGAGCGATCCGAGCGATCCGAGCAGTGACAGTCCAAGCGATCCCGGCCGCGACGATCCGAGCGATCCCAGCCGCGACAATCCGACCGGTCCCACTGAGCCCTGAGCCGCTGGCGTTTGTTTGGGCTTTCAGATTCTTCCGAGGAGCCTTTGTTCGTGACAAGCCATCAAACCTCTCATCGCGTCTTTAACTTTTCGCCAGGACCTGCATCGCTTCCAAGCGAGGTACTTGAAAAAGCAGCGGCAGAAATGCTTAACTGGCGTGGCATGGGCGTGTCGGTGATGGAGGTAAGCCATCGCGGCAAGGAATTCATGGAAGTCGCGGCTAAAGCGAAAGATGATTTCAGGCGACTATTACATATTCCGGATCATTATGAAATCCTATTCATGCAAGGTGGCGCAATAGGGGAAAACAGCATTGTTCCCCTTAATTTAATGCTCCCACAAGGCAAGGCCAATTACTTAATTACCGGTCAATGGTCAGCGCGTTCTGCCAAGGAGGCTGCGCGCTACGGCGAGGTGCAAATCGTCGCGGATGGTGCCGATGCTCAAGGTCGTTATCAGAGCATGCCGCCACGCTCGCATTGGAAAATCGACCCCAATGCGGCCTACCTTCATCTTTGCGTTAACGAAACCATCGATGGCCTGGCTTTTAACGGATTGGTCGATCGAGGGCATGAAAGCCATCAAGCACCCAAAGACATGCCGGTGGTTGCAGACCTTAGCTCGACAGTTTTGTCCGAAGCGATCGATGTCTCCGAATTTGGCCTTCTTTACGGCGGTGCGCAAAAGAATATCGGGCCTGCCGGATTGACCTTTGTGATCATTCGCAAGGACTTACTTGGTCGAGCGCATCCGCTTTGCCCAAGCGCGTTTAACTATAAGATCGTTGCAGAAAACGATTCAATGTACAACACCCCACCAACCTACAGTATTTATCTTGCCGGTCTTGTGTTCGAATGGCTTATCGCCAAGGGTGGCGTTGACGCGATTGCAAAGGTCAACGCACAAAAAGCCGAACTCCTTTATGACACGATAGATAAATCTGATTTTTATTACAACACGATTGACCCCGCTTATCGCTCCAAAATGAATATTTGTTTTTTTCTGCGCGACGAGAACCTCAATGCCCAATTCCTCAAGGAAAGCCACGAGGCAGGTTTAGTCGCCTTGAAAGGTCATCGGGTTGTCGGCGGCATGCGTGCTTCCATCTATAACGCCATGCCGCTTGAAGGCGTTCAAGCCTTGGCCTCTTTCATGAAAAGCTTTGAGCAACGCCATGGCTGACACACCCTCAACGCTTGCCGGATTTCGCACTGCCATTGATTCGGTGGATGATCAGTTGCTTGCGCTTATTTGCGAACGTGCCAGGCTCGCAAAAGCAGTCGGGCACCTCAAAGAAGGCTCCAATGCTCCCGTTTGGCGTCCCGAGCGAGAAGCGCAAATCATACAGCGATTGCGGCAAGCAAACGAGGGGCCATTAGCTGGCGAGCGTATCGAATCGATTTGGCGGGAAATCATCTCAGGCTGTCGGGAAATAGAGCGCAGACTTCGTGTTGCCTTTCTGGGACCATCTGGGACATTTTCAGAGATTGCCTTGCTGAAGCAATTTGGCCATGGGGTCGAGCCGGTTTCGTGCTCGAGCATCGACGAAGTTTTTCGTACAACCGAGTCCCAACAAGCGGACTTCGGCATTGTTCCGGTTGAAAACTCTTCCGAAGGCGCGGTCAATCGTTCGCTTGATTTAATGCTTCAGTCGGCGCTCGTCATTAGCGCTGAAGTTTCCCTGCCG
>VGHV01000474.1 GCA_016868095.1 Betaproteobacteria bacterium | reverse complement strand
CTTCGCCCGCCTTTGCCCCACCCTTTACGCCAAAGCACAAAATACCCCCAGCACCCTTGGGCATGTAGCGTTGACTCAAGTGGTAGTAGGGGCTTGATTGAAGCCCAGGATAATTGACCCAGGCTACACGTCGATGCGACTGCAAAAATTGGGCAATCGCTAATGCATTGGCACAAATACGATCCATGCGAACGGCAAGCGTTTCAATACCTTGTAACAATAGCCAGGCATTCATCGGTGAAAGCGTTGGACCAAGGGTACGCGCAATCTCAAATCGCGCCTTCATCGTAAAGCCAAAGTCACCAAAGGTTTCATAAAAACGAACGCCGTGATAACCCTCACTTGGAAAAACCATGTCAGGGAATTTACCGTTATCCCAAGGGAATCGGCCAGACTCCACCACCACACCACCCATGGTGGTGCCATGCCCCCCAAGATACTTGGTCGCCGAATGGACAACGATATCCGCACCGTGCTTAAGCGGCTGACATAAATAGGGCGATGCGAGCGTGTTATCGATAACCAAGGGAATACCGTGGTGGCGGGCAATGGCTGCAAGCTTTTCAAGATCGATAACATTCAGCCTGGGATTGGCAATCGACTCGGCAAAAATTGCTTTAGTGTTGCTTTGAATCGCTTGCTCGAAATTTTCAACCTGATCGGGCTCCACGAAAGTGCAGCTGATACCAAAACGCGCAAAGGTGACCGCAAACTGAGCATAAGTGCCGCCGTAAAGCGTGCGCGCAGCAACGATGTGGTCACCCTGCCTGCACAAGGTGAGCATGGCAAGCATTTCTGCCGCCATGCCACTTGCAGCCGAGACAGCAGCCCGACCTGCTTCGAGTGCTGCCACGCGTTCTTCGAAAAGCGCAACCGTTGGATTAGACAAGCGGGCGTAAACATGCCCAAAGGTTTGCAAATTAAATAGCGAGGCCGCATGTTCGGCCGAATCGAACACATAGGAAGTCGTCTGATAAATCGGCGCTGCTCGCGCGCCGGTGCTGGGATCAGGTAGTTGTCCTGCATGAAGGCAGAGGGTTTCAAACCCAAATGCGCGATCGGGTTGCTTCACGTCTTTGCTCATAGGCTTATCCCATCGATAGTGGCGGGCTTGAATCGCAAGAAGGCTATCGCAAAGGCCAGTGGACTCGCCTAGTAAGGGAGTTGTCGCGGGCGCTTCGCCGACAGCATGCCGGTATTAACGCCCATCCAGTTAAGACCACCAAAAAGTCGGGCATGCTCTATCTTGACGCAGCGATCCATCACCGAGGCAAGTCCATGTTCACGAACATAGTCATGAGCCTCGTGATTACAAACAGTGAGTTGTTGCCACAAGACCTTGGCTCCGATGACAAGCGTTTGCCTGGCAATGGGCATGAGTTCCTCGCTGCGGCGAAACACATCAACCATATCAATCGGTGTCGGCACCGATTCGAGATCGGGATAGCAGGTCTGGCCGAGTACTTCCTTGTAGCGCGGATTCACTGGAATCATTCGATAGCCATGTTCAAGCAGGTACTTGCCAACGAAGTAGCTGGGCCGATGCCATTGTTCGCTGATACCGACAACTGCAATGGTTTTGCAGTTGGTGAGGATGCTGCGTAGTTCTTGAATGCTCGCCATGTCTGCATGGTATCGTAGCCTCTGACGAAATGACAGCCGCTCAAGGAGCCCTATGAAGCTTGGCACACTGGACGACGGCACCCGAGATGGTCAGCTGATCGTGGTGTCGCGAGATTTGCAGCGAGCCCACTTAGCGACCGACATCGCGCCGCGATTGCAAAGCGTACTCGATGACTGGCCCTTTCTCGCACCGCAACTTGCCGACCTCTACGAAACACTCAATCTTGGTAAGGCCCGTCATGCCTTTGCTTTTGATCCGCAGCAATGCCTAGCACCCCTACCGAGAGCCTACCAATGGGCTGATGGCTCAGCCTACGTCAATCATGTCGAGCTATTGCGACGGTCTAGACAAGCCGCTATGCCCGAACGCTTTTGGCATGATCCCTTGATGTATCAGGGTGGTAGCGACGATTTCATCGGGCCCTGCCGACCGGCACTCTTCGCTAGCGAGGACTGGGGTATCGATTTCGAGGCCGAAGTCGCGGTGATTGTTGACGACGTGCCGATGCAGTGTCCTCAAAGTGAAGCGAGCGAACACATTCGACTCATCATGCTGGCCAATGACTGGAGTCTGCGACATCTTGTACCCGACGAATTAGCCAAGGGCTTTGGCTTTTACCAATCCAAACCTGCCACCGCCTTTTCGCCGCTTGCGGTGACCCCTGATGAGCTCGGTCAGGCCTGGGACGGCGAACGCATGCACTTGCCGGTTCGCTGTTGGCGAAATCAAGAGCTGGTCGGCCAAG
>VGHV01000473.1 GCA_016868095.1 Betaproteobacteria bacterium | reverse complement strand
CGAGAGCAGCGTTCTGCTAAGAGCGACCCACTCATCACAAGTGCTTCTTTGTTGGCCAGCGCAATAATTTTTCCCGCGTCTGCGGCACTGAGCACTGAGGCAAGTCCAGCAGCGCCAACGATTGCGGCAACCACCACATCGACTTGCGGATCCGAGGCTATGCTGTCAAGCCCACTAGGGCCCCAGCGTATCGCTGGCTCGGCTTGGCAAGGCTGATGATGATTTCCACCTCGCGCTAGAGCAACGCGAAGTGTGGCTGCCGTAGTCTGATCGGGAACGACGACCTGATCGGGAACAAAACGCTGACAGATCGTTATCAGCTTTTCAATATTGCGAAAACCGGAAACCGATCGTAATCGGTAGCGATCCGGATGTTGTGCGATGACATCGAGCGTGCTGTCACCGATCGACCCGGTACCACCTAGCAGGGCAATCGATCGGATCATGAAAGCCTCGCAACAAGCCACAGTAACCAACGATCGATAAGCATGATCGCAGGTAGCACGGGTAATAAGGCATCTATCCGATCCAAAATACCTCCGTGACCAGGTAGCAGGTTTGAGCTGTCCTTCACCCCAGCCAATCGTTTGAGTTGAGACTCGTAGAGATCACCGATGATGCTCAGAATCACCAAGACGAGCAAGAGCCCCAAAAGCACAAAGGCAGCGAGTGCGTCACTCATTACTTGCACTAGCAAGTCGAACCAGCGCCTCGGCAAGGCCTGCATCCAGCCCTCCCCGGGCAGCAAGAGACTTCCTAAGCCCAAAAGCCCGACAGCCAAGCAGGCGCCCAGAGCACCTTCCTGGGTTTTACCGGGACTAATCGATGGTGCTAACTTTCGCCGTCCAAAGCGCCTCCCGGCGAAATAAGCGGCAATATCAGCCACCCAAACCAGTGCCAGGCCAGAAAAAAGTAGTACGAGATCAATTCGATGCAATGCCATCAGGGCAAGCCAGGCAGCGAGCAAGAAGATCCATGCAAGCCATGCCTGAATCCAAGCCGCTTGAATGCGCCCCTTGAAAGACCGAGGAACGATCACGATCCAAAACAAGGCCGCCGCAAGACTAAGGGGTGAAACGAGCTCGTCGAGCCACAGTCGATCTTGAACAATCAGATCGAAAATAAGTATTAAACCAATCGATAACAAAGCGAAAAAAACCGACGTCTGCGATCGCGATGGCTCCAGTAGCCGCATCCATTCCCATGCAGCAAGCATCACAAATACCAAGCTGAAAAAGGCCCAAACCCATGGCTGTGGCGCAAGCAAAGCAGGAATAAGGATCAACAGCAAAGCCAGGGCCGTCACAACCCGGCGCATCAACATTAAGATTCGACCCTAAGTTGCTCGCTCGTGCGGCCAAATCGACGTTCACGGGCTCGATAGCTATGCAAGGCGCAGGCAAATGCTTCCTCGTCAAAATCGGGCCAAAGCGTATCGGTAAAGTACAACTCGGTATAGGCTAAATGCCAGAGCAAAAAATTACTGATTCGCTGCTCACCACCGGTTCGAATAAACAAATCGGGCTCAGGTGCATCGGCCATTGTTAAAAATGAGGACAAATCAGCCTCACCAATGAGCTGTGGTTGCCTCGCTAGCTCGGGTTTACTTGCCAACATCCCACGCACCGCTTGAAGTATGTCCCACCGTCCTCCGTAGTTTGCCGCGATTGTGAGGTTTAGCCCCTGGTTGGTTGATGTAAGCGCCTGAGCATTTTGAATAAGTTGCTGAAGCTTTGGTTCAAAGGCTGTCAAGTCGCCTACGATCCGCAAACGAACCTTGTTCCGATGCAAGTTGCGGATTTCTCGCTCGAGTAGAGACATAAACAATGTCATAAGCCATGAAACCTCATCAGGTGGCCTACGCCAGTTCTCGGAGCTGAATGCAAAAAGGGTTAGAAACTGAATCCCTCGCCGACCACATGCTCGAACAAGTGCCCTAACGCTGTCGACTCCTTTCTTGTGCCCCGCAACTCTTGGCAAGCCCCTGGCCTTCGCCCAACGACCATTTCCGTCCATGATCACCGCGACATGACGCGGTATCACCCCTGTCTCAGGAATGATTTGAGTCGAACTATGCATGTACCGTTGAATTCATGCGCTTTCTGGATTCGCACAAGACAATAATCATGTGATTTAACGCGAACCTAGACCGCCATGAGTTCTTGTTCTTTGGTCGCAATCAATTTGTCGATATCGGCAACAAAGCGATCGGTGAGTTTTTGAACATCGTCTTGAGCACGACGTTCCTCGTCCTCGGACAATGCCTTGTCCTTGAGGAGCTTTTTATACTGCTCATTGGCATCACGGCGCAGGTTACGGACCGCAACCTTCGCATGCTCGGCCTCGCCTTTCACAAGCTTGACGAGTTCTTTGCG
>VGHV01000472.1 GCA_016868095.1 Betaproteobacteria bacterium | reverse complement strand
TGGTCGAGTTTTTGCGCGAGCAGCAGCGCCTCACAGGCACCCACGTCGGTTGCGACACCGCCCAGTGCGGCGCGTGTACAGTGCTCGTCGACGGCAAAGCGATGAAATCCTGCAATATGCTCGCCGTGCAGGCTGATGGTCTTAGCGTAACCACCATCGAAGGTCTTGCCGCAGCCGATGGCAGCCTCCATCCCATGCAAGCCGCCTTCCGTGATTGCCACGGATTGCAATGCGGCTTTTGCACGCCGGGTATGGTTATGTCAGCGGTGGATCTTGTCACCCACCACGATCACAGCAGCGAGCAAAAAATTCGCGAGCATCTTGAAGGCAACCTGTGCCGTTGCACGGGTTATCAAAACATTGTTAGGGCTGTGCAACAAGGCGCACAAGCCATGGCTCAATTAGCTTAATTGAAGGAAGCACGAACATGAACGCACCCACAGCAGGCTTTATCGGCAAAGCGGTTCTGCGCCGCGAAGATCAGCGTTTTTTGACCGGAAACGGTCAGTACACCGATGACATTGTCCACCAGGGACAAACCTATGCGATTTTCGTACGCTCGCCCCATGCCCATGCGAAGTTATTGAAGGTCGACACCGAGGCTGCGCGCGCTGCGCCCGGCGTGGTGGGCATTTTCACTGGCGATGATTTTGTCAACGTTGGCGGATTGCCCTGCGGCTGGCTTATTACCAGCGTCGACGGCACGCCCATGAAGGAACCCAAGCATCCTTTACTTGCCCATGGCAAGGTACGCCATGTAGGCGATCAGGTTGCGGTTGTGATTGCCGAAACGCTCGCTCAGGCCAAGGCCGCTGCAAGCCTGGTCCATGTCGACTACGAAGTCCTCCCCGTTTATGTCGATCCAGCTGGCGACGTCGGCAGCGTGCCGGTTCACGATGAGGCACCCGATAATCTTTGTTACACCTGGGCACTTGGCGATAAGGCAGCGATCGACGCGACCTTCGCAAGTGCAGCCCATGTCACAAAACTTGAATACCGCAACAATCGCTTGATTCCCAATGCGATTGAACCGCGGGCGGCCAACGCCATCTACAACCGCTCCGACGACAGCTACACCTTACATGTGGCCAATCAAAACCCGCATGTTGAGCGCTTATTGATGGCAGCCTTTGTTCTCGGCATTCCGGAGCACAAACTGCGCGTCGTCGCCCCCGATGTCGGCGGCGGTTTCGGCTCAAAGATCTTTCTTTACGCCGAAGAAACCGTTCTCGTCTGGGCTTCCAAGCAGGTCAATCGTCCTATCAAATGGACTGCCGAGCGAAGCGAGGCCTTCCTGACCGATGCGCATGGACGTGATCACGTGACCGTCGCCGAGATGGCCGCTGACCAAAACGGCAAATTTCTTGCGATCCGGGTGCACACCCGGGCCAATTTAGGTGCCTACCTGTCCACCTTTGCTTCATCGGTCCCAACCATTCTTTATGCCACCTTGCTCGCTGGCCAGTACACCACCCCGCAAATTTTCTGTGAGGTGAAGGGTGTGTTTACCAACACAGCCCCGGTCGACGCTTATCGCGGTGCAGGCCGACCCGAAGCAACATATGTCGTGGAAAGGCTGGTCGAGACGGTTGCCAAGGAAATGGGTATCGACCCGGCCGAAATCCGCCGCCGCAATTTCATTCACAGTTTCCCCTATGCCACGCCCGTCGGCCTGACCTATGACATCGGCGATTACGAGGTCCATTTGGCAAGAGCCTTGGAGAAAGCCGACGTTGCAGGCTTTGCAGCTCGCAAGAAGGCATCGGCCGACAAGGGACTGCTTCGCGGTTTGGGCTACTCTTGCTACATCGAAGCCTGCGGCCTTGCGCCTTCAAATATTGCCGGGGCACTTGGTGCGCGCGCCGGTCTATTCGAGGCAGGCGAAGTCCGCGTTCATCCCACTGGAAAAGTCACTGTCTTCACCGGTTCGCACAGCCACGGGCAAGGCCACGAAACAACCTTTGCTCAAGTCGTTGCTGACCGTCTAGGCATAGCGATGGAAGATGTCGATATTGTCCACGGCGACACTGGCAAAGTCTTATTTGGCATGGGCACTTATGGCTCGCGTTCCCTGTCGGTCGGCGGCACCGCGATTGTTAAGGCGGTCGATAAAGTCATTGCCAAGGGTAAGAAGATTGCCGCGCATTTGCTTGAAGCGTCCGATGCTGACATCGAATTTGAGGGTGGCAATTTCAAAGTAGCCGGAACCGACAAGAGCCTGCCCTTTGCTCAAATCGCGCTCACCGCCTACGTGCCACACAACTACCCGCTCGATAAGCTTGAGCCAGGGCTCAACGAAAACGCCTTTTATGACCCGACCAACTTCACCTATCCCTCGGGCTCATACATTTGCGAGGTCGAGGTTGATCCAGACAC
>VGHV01000471.1 GCA_016868095.1 Betaproteobacteria bacterium | reverse complement strand
TGAGTGCAAAGCTCGAGCGGATTTTTTCGATTTCGGCAATTGGCGTGAGTTGCTCAAGGATGAAACGTTCGAGTGCGTCGATGTCTTTGACAGCGACCCGCAGCAAGTAATCGCTATCGCCCGTCATTAAATAGCACTCCATCACCTCGGGGTGTTCGGCGATGGTTTGCTCAAAACGCTCGAGCGAGGCGCGCACCTGCGACTTGAGACTGATAAAGATAAACACATTCAAGCCAAGCCCAAGGGCTTTGGGGTCGAGCAAGGCGACATAACGTCTGATCACGCCTTTGTTCTCGAGCGCCTTGACACGGGCAAGACAGGGCGAAGGACTTAAGTGCACTTTCTCGGCAAGCGCCACATTACTTAAGGATCCGTCGTGTTGAAGCGCATCAAGAATTCGGAGGTCGGTACGGTCCATAGCAGGCGAAGTGGTACAACATGCTTCCAAAATATTGAATCACCACATCATATGCTGAATAAGTGCTGTGCTGAGGTTTTTTCGGCATTTATCGCTTGAGGAAAATCGGCAAACTTTAAAGATCAACCTGTCGTGCTCGATAGGGCGTTATTTTGCTTTGATGGGGTTTGGTATGGATATGCAAAAGCGGCAATTTCTCGCATCCAGCGCAAAGGCGTCAGATCAGACGGCGCACGATGCCGATCCTGTGGAAACCCGGGAGTGGCTTGAGGCCCTGCAATCGCTAATCGAGCACCAGGGGCCTGCTCGAGCGCGCTTTGTACTCGATAGGCTTGCTGAGGCTGCCCTGGCAGGGCCTTTGCATTGGCGCGCACCACGGATTAGCCCCTATGCCAACACCATCGCCCAGGATGAACAGCCGGTTTATCCGGGCGACCTGTCGATGGAAGAGCGACTCGCTTCGACCATGCGGTGGAATGCGCTTGCCATGGTGGCCAAAGCGAATGCGGCTGACGCTGAACTCGGAGGCCATATCGCAAGCTATGCCTCGGCGGCTGATCTTTTTGAGGTCGGGTTTAACCATTTTTTCCGTGGCCCCGAAGGCGACGCACCCGCGGATCTGCTCTATGTCCAACCCCACTCTGCGCCAGGCATTTACGCCCGTGCTTTTTATGAAGGGCGTCTCAGTGCCCAGGACTTGGCCCATTTCCGGCGCGAGTTATCGGCGCTGCGACAAGGCGCGCGCGGGCTGAGTTCATACCCTCATCCCTGGCTGATGCCGGACTTTTGGCAGTTTCCAACAGGCTCGATGGGCATCGGTCCGATTAGTGCGATTTATCAGGCCCGCTTCTTGCGTTATTTGCAACATCGCGGACTTTTATCAGCCGAGCATGGTCAACGCAAGATCTGGGGCGTGTTTGGTGATGGCGAAATGGATGAGCCCGAATCGATGTCTGCCTTAACACTTGCAGCCCGCGAGCGTTTGGATAACTTGATCTTTGTGATCAATTGCAACCTGCAACGACTCGACGGTCCGGTTCGTGGCAATGGTCGAATCATCGATGAACTCGAATCCTTGTTTACCGGCGCCGGCTGGAAGGTCATCAAGGTGATTTGGGGGAGTGATTGGGATGCGCTTTTTGCCAAGGACAAGGGCGGCGAGTTATTGAAGGCTTTCGCGCAGACGGTTGATGGCCAGTTTCAAACCTATGCGGCCAAAGATGGTGCGTTTAACCGCCGCGCGTTTTTCGGCCAGCATCCGGCGCTTGCCGATTTGGTTGCAGACTTAAGCGATGCTCAGGTAGACCGCTTGCGCAGGGGCGGGCACGACATGGTCAAAATCCACGCCGCGTACTGGCATGCCATGCGTCATCAGGGGCAACCGGTCGTCATCCTTGCGCACACCAAAAAGGGCTTTGGCATGGGCCAAGCGGGTCAGGGCAAGATGACCACCCACTCGCAAAAGAAAATGGACGAAGAGGCCTTGATCGGCTTTAGGGATCGCTTCCGACTGCCTTTAAGCGATGACGAAGCCAGAGCACTTCGTCTCATCGAGCCTGATCCCGACAGCCCGGAGGTGCGTTATTTGCGCGAACGTCGCAAGGCGCTCGGCGGCGCATTGCCCGCAAGACGTCTTGAGTCCAAGCCTTTGGATGTGCCCGCGATGAGCCAGTGGGCTGGTTTCGCAATCAACGAGGTAGGGCGCGAGATGTCAAACACGCTTGCCTTTGTGCGCATGCTTGGAAACTTGCTAAAAGACCCAAAGATTGGCCCAAGAATTGTACCGATCGTTGCTGATGAGGCAAGAACTTTCGGCATGGCTTCGCTCTTTCGTCAGGTCGGGATCTACTCCTCGGTCGGTCAGCGTTATGAACCTGAGGACATCGGCTCGGTGCTGCACTACCGCGAAGCGCTCGATGGACAAATTCTCGAAGAAGGCATTAGCGAAGCGGGTGCGATGGCGTCAT
>VGHV01000470.1 GCA_016868095.1 Betaproteobacteria bacterium | reverse complement strand
CTGCATTCATGCGCAGCTTTCTGCCGGGCTCAATCCGCGCAGCATTGATCGAGGGTGGGGCCAACCTCGCCGCTTTGACCCTGTGGCATTCAAACAAAGGATGCTGACCGCCCAATCGACCAATCAACGCCATGGGTCATTCCCCAGCACGGCCACCCCAAGGGATACAGTTATGAACCATAAAAAAGCCCGATCTTGCCAGTTACAGTTTAACAATCTGCAACGCAAAAAGGCGTCAGTGGCTTAATGCTTCGTTCCTTTGTGCAATACGAGCTTTGCGCCTTTGGAGAAGAAATCCAGTTTGTAGTTGATCTTGTGGTCAAAGTCTCATTGACTGCATCGAATGCAAACTTCGAAGTCATCCCTGCTCGCCCCCGCCGCCCTGACTTCCATCTTTCAGCAAGGCCTTGGACCATTTCTTGAGCAGCTTTTTCCGTTTGTTCTCAACGACCCGCATCTTGTAAAGCGGCGTTCTCACCGCTTTTGCGATCGGGTTACGCGGGCGACGGGACGTTATCATTTTCATGGCTTTCGAACATCCTAGCCGCAATATTGTTTCATCGATTGGTCCGAGCTTAAAAAATGCCCTTAATCTAATTTATAAAACTAACAACCGTATCATGGGTCCATTAGAACGCTCATTAGCTTTTGCACATGCTCCTCGCGGCTGCATTTTCTCGACTTCTTTGGCATTGGCCCAGGGACATCGTAACGCTCCATCCCGATACGAGCCGATAAAGCGGTGCAGGGACTGACATACTTCCAGTCAGAGCCAGTAACGCTAAGCATATAAAGATGTGAAGTAAAAGCAAGCAGTACCAACGTCATTGGGTTGTCAGCCTCAACATCAAACGCGTGGTTGCATCGGCCACTCAACGCGATGGATTCGATCGCCCGTGACCTGCCCTTGAACCGACTCAAGTCATCAAGTTGGCGCTGGCAGGCTCGCTGTACCCAGTGGCAGGCAGGAATCTCGCCTGCGGTGACTTGCCTGGCATAAAGGCGGGCCGTATCAAAATAGGAAGCGTGGCTCTTAGTCAACTTTCTCGCTGCAGTTGGCAGGTGACAAGCAATAACTGCAAATTGCTGCCTGCCATGGAAGGTCTAGGTAGATCGTTATGAATAGCAATCACTACACGTTTCCTGTAAGGGCGGCTATACGTAGCGTTTGGCTTGAATCGAGAGCCGATTTAGTCAAGTTCAACTGCTGACAGCTATCGCTAGGAGTGAGAATCATTTCGAACTCGCCATCCGGTGCGGCCCAGCACCTCGTCTGCAGCCTCGATGTTCGCAAGTGGCTTCGCGCTCCCTGCCCCATCGGCGTAACCTGGTCGGACAAGCGAGTAATCCCTAACATTTGATGTCAAGAAGCGACAACAAAAACGTTGACCGAATGATTTATCTGCATACAATCGTTTAAGGGACTGCGCGACACATCACTAATTTCATAACAGGCGCAGCAGGGAGGTAACGATGCTCACGCTGCTCGTGGTTGGGTTTTTACTCATTCTCAGTGGCTACGCCGTGGTGCTTGGTGCCAGTGAAATCCCTAAAGAGGCTCGCCAGACACAGGCACCCGAATACCTTGAGGGCCTTCAAAAACAACTCGACGACACGCAGGTCGGTGGCTTGATTGTGCTGCTATGTACACTGAGCTACATCTTGATCTGGCTTATCTTGCATTGATCGAAAATCCACAGCATGGTCATCGACGATCATCAACCCTTTGAGCTTTCCGGGGTGAACGCCCAGTTAAACCGCTTCGTCTTAAGGCAGCTCGTTGGCGTTCGTTTTGCAGAAATCAACAAGTTTTTGCATGCCTTCGATCACCCAGATGAGGCGCATGACTTTCCAAGGCGCACCCTTGAGGCGCTCAGCAACCTGGCTGACATTCGTGCCGTCATGTTCGGGTCACAAGCGGTACTTGGTGATCCGGGTAAGACTGCCGATGAAGGCGATATCGCTGCGTTGTTTGAAAACGTTCAGGTGCTGACTGCGTTTGCGCACAAGGAGATGACCGTTATCATCACCAATCATCTGAACGGCCCATCACAAGCTTTAATCAGAAACTATCTTAGTAATCACTGATTTATTGGGCTCTGCCCCTTCGAAGCGAAGAGAAGCAGATGTATAAGAAAGATTGTAACGGTTTAGTGGAGAATTCCTGTGCAAGCAAGCTTGTCTGATCTTGCATGATTCCGCTACATGCCGGTGCTGACGATCCCGATCGAAGCACCATGGTTCGCGCTTAAGACCTCTTTAGCACGGGAGTTCGACACCTCGGGCGTGATTTTGGAGATTTTCGGTCCTAGAGTGCTTAAAAATCAATAGTTTAGGAAGGTCGCCAGAAATCGTATGTACTGGCAAACTTGAGTATGCTGGGTATTGGCAA
>VGHV01000469.1 GCA_016868095.1 Betaproteobacteria bacterium | reverse complement strand
GAAAACGGTGAGGAATTTCGCCCGGGAATGCCCGGGCTTTTTTTTATAATTTATTGAATGCTTTAGGCAGGGTAAGTGATATCTCAGGCATTAATGCAATAAGAGCACTCCCCACAAAAATCGCAAGTAGTGCAGGCAAAATAGAGGTCATCACAATGCGCAATAGTTTTCTAAAAACCGCACTTGCAAAGTAAAGATTCATCCCTGCGGGTGGGCACAAGAAACCCATCTCTAAGGTGGCAAGAAACACTATCCCAAAGTGGACAGGGTGGATGCCATAGCTCATTGCCAGGGGAAGCATCAAAGGTACAAGCACCACGAGCGCAGCGTAAATTTCCATAAGCGCGCCCGCTAATGCGATAAAACATACCGCGGCCAACAAAAAAGCCTGCGGACTTTGGATATAAGACTGTACCCAGTCGATGGCTTGATCAGGAATGCCCGCATCGACAAGAAAATTGGTAAGTCCCAGTGCCATGCCTAGAATCAGCATCACCCCACCGATCAACTGCGCGGTTAGCAAAAAGCACGACCACAAGGCAGTCCAGCTGAGTTCCCGACGAATCACGCTGACGACGATAAGCGCATAAAACGCGGTGAGCGCTGCTGATTCTGTGGGTGTTGCCCATCCACTGATTAAGGGCACCAAAGCAACAGGTGCTGCCATGAGCTCCCATAGCGCCTGCCTCCATACTGAGGCGGCCTGGGCCACAGGCGCAGACGCAGGAGTACTTTCATCGGCGCGGGCCCCTGCGATTTCGGGTAAAGAATCAACCGCGCTTTCCCAATGGGAATCTACCCTCGCGACTTCAACGACCGAATGCCGCATAAATCCGCCGATCCACAACAAACAAAGAACCATCAACAAAGCGGGCAGCAAACCCGCGAGTAACATGGTTTGAATCGGTACCCGCGCAAGAATGGCGTACATGATCAATGGCACTGAGGGCGCGAGCAAGACCCCAAGTGCACTAGCACTTGTAATGAGTCCAATCCCTCTTTGTTCAGGGTATCCGCGCGATCGCAGCATCGGAAGCAAAATGCCACCGAGGGCAAGAAGGGTCACGCCACTGCCGCCTGTCAGCGCCGTAAACGCCGAGCAAAGCACAGCGGAAGCCGCCACACTCGCTCTCCAGCCACCACCAAAGATAAAACTGATTAATTCGCTTAAGCGCCTTGCGGCCGTACTCTTTGCAAAAAGCAGTCCTGCAAGCGTGTAGAGGGGTAGCGCTGGTAGAGAAGGGTTGACCGTCATCGCATACTGCGATAGCGGTATCGAGGCTAGCGGCTGACTTACCGATATAAATAAACCTATGGTTATCATACCGATAACTGCAAAGATCGGTGCTCCACCCGTTGCAATGAAGATTGCGGCCACCAGAAAAACGCTAAGGTCAATACTTTGAATGCTGCCAAATAGCCCGCTTGCTGCTGCAAACACGATAAATCCGACCCATACCAAGATGCCAAACCTTAAAGCAGCGCCACGAACTTTGTAAATCGCAGCCTTAACTAGAGCAAGCGCAATCAATGCGTAGCCAAGTGGCATAACGACTTGAACCATCCACACATCAATGCCGTAAGCAAGCGCCTGGCTTACCTCCCGTTCGCTCATCACAAGATCAAGAGACGCGGTACACAGCAATAAAGCGCAAAACCCAGCAAACAGCAAGGCCAGGACATGATGACCGGCAGCAAGCTTCGGAGCAACAGTCCCATCGAACATCGACCTTGAACCCGTGAGCGTAGATAAATGACCGGCTGGGAAGGCGGCAATAGCGCCCATGAGACTGAGCACCAGACCAAGATGCTGCGTTAATAGGGCAGCGTTGCTGATTAACCCACCGCGAAATGGTCTTGCCGAGAGCTCGATGGCAGGTATCAAAAGCATGAAACATAGCGCCACGACCGCAATAGTCGCCGCAAATTTCTCTATCAGGCCCAGGGCCTTTGTCCCTTCAAGATCCACGATTCGCCTTGCTAGCAGCTTGCACTTATCGTTGAATCAGCGTCGCATGCTTCTAAACGTTTTAACATCGGCCAACACTTCATCGAAAAGCTCACTGGGCACCAATTTCCCACGGATTCGCGGGTAAAGCTGCTCGGCGAGGCTCTCCCATTGTTTTAGATCTTGATTACTTGGTTTTGTAACGATCAACCCACGCTTAACCATTGCTGCAACGGCCTCATCCACTTCGGCTCGGGCGCGTGCACGTACGATCGGTCCTATTTGCTCGCCTGATTGCTTTAAAGCGAGCTGAACCTCGGGGGGCATAGATTCAAAGGCCTTCCTACTTACTAATTTTTCTATAAGTAAAGTCATTTATGTGCGATAATACGGCGCATGAAATGCAAACGCTCCTCAGACGCTCGCGCCCACGATTATCACACCCTGCAGGTGATGCG
>VGHV01000468.1 GCA_016868095.1 Betaproteobacteria bacterium | reverse complement strand
ATTCAATTGAGCATCAAATGCATGATGTCAGACCATGACACCATGCCAACGATTTTGCCGTCCTCTTCCACTGGCAAGTGGTGGAAACCATGAGCAGCCATCAAGCGCATCGACTCCATGATGGTCGCCTCTGGCGAAATCGTCGACACATGCCTTGACATAATGTCTTCGACCTTGGTCGCCTGGTCATCAAGGCCGTTGGCAAGAACTTTTTTGGAATAGTCACTGGCAGAAATAATCCCAACCAATCGCTCAGCCTGATAGACCAGCAGCGAATGGATGTGTTTATCTTCCATGAGCACCATGGCATCTTTGACAGTCACATCGGGTTTAACGGTGATCAAACCTACAGGTTTGGATTCAATCAATTCACGTACGGTTTCCAAAATAGACTCCTGCAAGAATTTCGATAGTTTTGATGTTATCAGGCAGCTCGAGGGAAACGAAGCACTCAGAGACGCCGTTCATAACCCAACTGATATTGCCGCTGACCATAGGCTCTGGTTGCCAAATAATCCCCCGAGGAAAAGCCATTGAGCGAAAGGCGATCAGCAGCGCTCAGATTACTGACCGACAACCGCAATGAAGACGCTCGATCGATACGCCACAGTCCATAAGCATCAAAGCTTGTCACTCGACCGGTTTGCGAAAACTGTAGTGCAGACTGTGTGGTGCGGTAAGCAGGATTTACCGTGTACTGAAATCCATAGCTAAACGGCAATCCAGCAAGCCTGTGGTCCATACCTAACAAGGCTGACCAAGGCTGTTGACCGTCAAGTCTATTGTCTGGCCCGGGAATTCCTCGTACGTCGGAGCGATAGTAATTCAGGGCAGCCCGCAATTGAATTGGCAATCTTGGATTAGCAATGCCAGGCAATAATTCACCGACCGCGCCTTTGACTTCGAGTTCCAAACCGTAGCTGTTTGCCTGGGCAATATTCTCTGGCATCGAGACGAAGCGGGGTACCGGAGACCAATCAACGGTCCGTAAACGGGTGAGATTGCGCACTAATTGGTCTACCTGCCGATAAAAGCCCCCCACACTGATCACGCCCCCAGAGGGCAAATAGCGTTCGAGCGCAAGATCAAGGCCTGAAGCAAGTTCGGGTCTCAAGGATGGGTTGCCCACGCGATCGGGAGAAGTCTCGATATTGGCGCGATTCAAATCAGAAAATAGATTGCTGACCGTTGGGCGCGGAATAATTTGCCATGGCTCAGGCGCTTTATAACTTCTTGAAAGGCTCAGGCGCAACATATCTTTGCCCTTGCTATCCAACTTCCGTTGGACATGCCATACCGGGGTTGTGACCGAGCTCGTCGAGCCTTGGCCGAGCCCCACGCCTTCGGCACGCAGGCTGATGCGCTCGTGGCGCATCCCAATATAAGTTGTCCACTGTGCATCGATCTCCCATTCATCCTGCACAAAAAGCGCCTGACGACTGATACGTGCATCGAATGGAAAACCTTCAAAATCCAAAAGCTGGGGCAGTCCGTTAACGGTAACGGTGCGAAACTCGTGACGCTCTCGCCACTCAAGATCCCAACCGAGGCTCGCGGCATGCGACTCGCCTAAACCGAAGGCGAGTCTTGCACCCTGGGTCAGATTGCGATCCTTATTGCCCCCAAATGCACGCCTGCCGTAGCTGTTGCTGCCATCAAAATCACCTTCGGATTGTCTTGCGCTAGCACGCAACTCAAGTTTGCGGTCATCGCCCAGACGCCTTTCCCAGCGCAACTGGGCATTGGCGTTGGTCCATCCACCTGCGAACCGTTGATCTGGCTCGAGGTAGGCGACAAGCGGGCTTCCGGATGCGGCGCCAAGTCCCATCCCATCGGGATTACCTGCAAAAACCGGCTGGTTGAGATAGGCAAGTGAATTGTTCCACTGGCCGCGCTGGAAAAACCCTTGTGCGGAAAACTCCTGTTCGCTACCAGGTCGCCATCGAAGCTGGGGCGAAAGATTCACACCATGGCCCCAAACCTGCTGACTACCTTGTTGAAGACTGCTGGCACCAACACCAAGTTGATCAAGCGAGGGCTCTTCAATGAGTCCGCGTTCGAGCAGCGTCCTGTTAAGCCCTCGCCACTGGAAAAATGAGATCGGAAGGTTATAAGACCAATCCCCGATTCGTTCACCCTGCGCGTAGCTAAATCCGACCGTAGGGCGAACAGCGCGGTAGGATAAACCAGCACGCAGTTGCCGCTGCAAACTACGCGGTGCCTGCTTCAAAATGATGTTGATACTGCCTGCAACTGCCTGAGCACTTTGATCGGCCGTCGGTGCTCGACTTATTTCGATACGTTCAATTTGGGCGGGATCGAGCTGGTCGTACTGAAATCCTGGCGGAGCAGGTTCACCATTCAAAAGAATCAGGGTATAACCCGACCCCAATCCCCTCATCCTCGGCGCACCACCTTGCAC
>VGHV01000467.1 GCA_016868095.1 Betaproteobacteria bacterium | reverse complement strand
TGCCGGTTCAGGGTTGTTGGATCATGGGTGGCAAAAAAGATTTGGTAGAGGGTTTTGAGGTTGATGGTGCTCGGATCAAACTGAACGCTGACTACCTCCGCATGACCGGTCGTTCCAGTGCAAATCGACTCATAATCTGGATCGTTCTGTTTTCCACCGCTATAGCCTGAAGTCACTGCTACAACGCCGCGAACCGCAAGAAACACTGCTTCTGTGCACCAAAAACAGCCCCCGCCAACCACGATGGTATTGCTCGCTGACTGCCCGGCAGCAAGGCCACGGCTAGCGGCATCTTGGGGATGCGACTTGTCGCCACCCTGCGAAAACCACGACTTGATCATTTTCAATCCTTATATCGATCGAGAAAAGCCCTTCTACGAAACTGTGCTTACTGGCTTTCAGGGCTTAGCCTGGTTGAATCATCCTACAATCGGTGAAGATTTAGCCTCTTGATGGAGAAAGTTGTGAGTGTTTCAATGCAAAACCGTTCCAAGGAAAAAGCCAGTTTTCAATGGGCAGACCCTCTGCTTCTTGATCAACAACTAAGCGATGACGAGCGCATGGTACGCGACGCTGCAAGCGCTTATTGTGAAGACAAGCTTGCCCCACGGGTACTGGAAGCTTTTCGACACGAGCACACCGACCCAGCAATCTTCCAGGAAATGGGGCAGATCGGCCTTTTAGGCCCAACGATTCCAAGCGAATACGGTGGTCCAGGGCTCAATTATGTGAGTTATGGCCTGATCGCTCGCGAAGTCGAACGCATCGATTCTGGCTATCGCTCCATGATGAGTGTTCAATCTTCGCTGGTGATGCTGCCGATTTATGAATTCGGAACCGAGGCGCAACGTCGCAAATACCTACCTAAGCTCGCTAGTGGCGAGTGGATTGGCTGCTTTGGCCTCACCGAGTCCAACCACGGTTCGGATCCGGCTTCGATGGACACCCGAGCGAAAGCGATTGATGGAGGCTACCTGCTCACGGGATCCAAGATGTGGATTTCGAATTCACCGATTGCAGACGTTTTTGTGGTCTGGGCGAAGTGTCAGGGCGGTGAGTACGATGGAAGGATTAAGGGCTTCATCCTTGAAAAGGGCATGAAGGGCCTAAGCGCCCCTAAGATTCTCGGCAAGGTCGGCTTGAGAGCCTCCATCACAGGCGAGATCGTCATGGACCAGGTCGATGTTTCTGAGGCGCAAATGCTACCTGGCGTTGAAGGTCTCAAGGGACCCTTCACCTGCTTGAATTCTGCCCGTTACGGAATTGCCTGGGGTGCACTCGGCGCCGCTGAATACTGCTGGCACAGCGCGCGTCAATACACAATGGATCGTAAGCAATTTGGTCGACCGCTTGCTGCTAATCAACTGATCCAGAAAAAACTTGCTGATATGCAGACCGAAATAACCCTTGGTTTGCAAGCTTGTCTGCGGCTTGGTCGGATGAAAGACGAAGGCAGCGCAGCCGTTGAAATCACGTCGATCATGAAGCGAAACTCCTGTGGAAAGGCGCTTGATGTTGCTCGAATGGCCCGAGATATGTTGGGCGGCAATGGCATTTCCGATGAGTTTGGGGTTGCGCGCCATCTCGTGAATCTCGAAGTCGTCAACACCTACGAAGGCACCCACGACATCCACGCATTGATCCTTGGTCGGGCACAAACCGGCATTCAGGCTTTCTTCTGAGTCATTTGGAAAGCGAAGTACGCTTCACTGAAGGCCAGATCCACCGCATCATCGCCGGACTGGTCCTCGCCATCTTTGTTGCCGCGGTCGACTCCACGCTGGTGTCGGTTGCCCTGCTATCGATTGGAAAAGACCTAGGGCATATGGAACAGCTACCCTGGGTCATGTCGGGCTATTTAGCCGCCTCGGCAGTGGCAACCCCGATTTACGGCAAGCTCTCCGATCTCTACGGCCGCAGGCCGTTGATGCTCGGATCACTATTTGGCTTCGCACTTACGAGCATTGGGTCAGCGCTTGCACCAAGCATGGCATTCCTAATCCTGATGCGAATCCTGCAAGGCCTAACGGGCGGTGCAGTCATCGCGATGGCTCAGGCGACGATTGCCGATATTGTGCCGGCCCGGGAACGCGGCCGTTATCAAGGGTGGCTGTCGGCAACATTTGCCAGTGCTGCAATGCTCGGACCTGTGCTTGGTGGGTATCTGACCGGACTTTTTGGCTGGCGCATGGTCTTTGCCTCGATGGTCCCTTTGACGTTGCTGGCCATTTGGCGAGTGGCCAAGGTATTGCGCTTATTACCCGTCACCACGAAGCGGCGCCCAATCGATTGGTTGGGCGCCATCTTGCTCAGCGTCTCGCTATCAAGCCTGATGAGCTTCCTGACCCTCACCGGGCAAGGACATCGCCTTGCCGAGCCAACAATGCTCCTACTCATGGGCGGCTTTTTTGTGAGCACCGCCC
>VGHV01000466.1 GCA_016868095.1 Betaproteobacteria bacterium | reverse complement strand
TTGAGGCAGAGCGCCGTGTTGCAACCGAAAAAGCGGCCGAATCCGGAAAGCCAGCCGTTATTGTGGCCAAGATGGTTGAGGGAAGTGTGCAAAAATTCCTCAAAGAAGTAACTTTGCTTGGTCAGGTGTTTGTCAAGGATGACAAAGTTACCGTCGAGCAATTGCTCAAGCAGCGTCAGGCTAGCGTGCCAAGTTTTGTGCTTTATGTGGTTGGCGAGGGTATGGAGAAGAAGGCCAATAATTTTGCAGCTGAGGTGGCGGCGCAGGCTGCAGCTGCCGCTGCATCGCGTTGATTCAATGCTTTTTCTGAGGCCCTGCTCGGGGCGAGCCCTGTAATAAGGGCATTTTTGTTGAGGAGGAACGGTGGGCGCTAAGCATCAAGGACTATCTGAACAGATGCCTCTCAAATACCGGCGAATCCTCCTCAAACTCTCTGGCGAAGCGCTGATGGGCGACGACGCTTTCGGCATCAGCCGGCAAACCATTGAGCGGATCGCCCGGGAAATCCGCGCTGTTCATCAACTTGGGGTTGAGTTGGCAGTCGTGATCGGTGGCGGCAACATATTCCGAGGCGTTGCCGGTGGCGCCGCGGGCATGGACAGGGCAACGGCTGATTACATGGGCATGCTTGCAACGGTCATGAACGCGCTCGCACTCCAAGACGCATTGAGACAGGTCGAGGTGCCGGCAAGGACTCAATCGGCTTTAAAAATCGAGCAAGTCGTCGAACCCTATATCCGCCCAAAAGCGCTCCGATATTTGGAAGAGGGCAAGGTTGTGATTTTTGCAGCAGGCACCGGTAATCCCTTTTTCACAACCGACACGGCAGCCGCGCTAAGAGGCGCCGAAATGGGTGTTGAGGTGGTGTTGAAGGCAACTAAAGTGGATGGGGTATACGACGCAGATCCAGCCCACTACCCACAAGCTCAGCGTTATAAGGCGCTCAGCTTTGACCAGGCGATTCGCGATAACTTACGGGTGATGGATGCGACGGCCTTTGCGCTGTGTCGCGACCAACGATTGCCTGTTTTTGTGTTTTCTATTTTTAAAGAGGGTGGGCTGCGTAGTGTTTTACTTGGCGAGCCTGAGGGTACCCTGGTGCATTTGTAAGGAATAAGCGTCATGAGTCCAGCCGATATTCGTCAGCAAGCCGAGCAAAAAATGCTCAAAGCTATCGATTCACTCAAGCATGTCCTCTCGAGAATTCGTACTGGAAGAGCGCATGCGGGTTTGCTCGAACACGTCCATGTGGATTACTACGGCAGTCAGGTTCCTCTTAGCCAGGTTGCCAACATTACGGTTCTCGATGCGCGAACCTTGGGTGTCAGTGTCTGGGAAAAAAAGATGGCAACGGTTGTCGATAAGGCAATCCGTGAGGCTGATTTAGGTCTGAATCCGATTGCAACCGGTGAACTCATTCGTGTTCCGATGCCCCCACTGTCCGAGGAGCGGCGCAAAGAACTCGTCAAGCTTGTGAAAGGCGAGGCCGAGCATGCGAAGGTTGCGGTCCGTAACCTGCGCCGTGATGCCAATGAGCAGTATAAAAAGCTCCTCAAGGACAAGGCAATGTCCGAGGACGAGGAACGTCGTGCTCAAGTCGATGTTCAAAAACTCACCGATCGCTTTGTTGCCGACATCGACAAATTGATTGCGACCAAAGAACAAGAACTCATGGCGGTCTAGCTTTTGCTAATCGACATGCGGCAGCATGCACTGGGCAGTCAACTCTTCCTTTCTTGGGTGCGCTGTGCATAGTTCCACGCAAATCATCCCGCAAACAACCGATATGCCAAGGCATGTGGCTGTCATCATGGATGGCAACGGTCGTTGGGCTCGAGCAAGAGGTCTTCCCCGGGATGCAGGGCATAAAAAAGGTGTCGATAGTGTGAGATCGCTCGTCAGCGATTGCGGGCGTAAGGGGATTGCTCACCTCACCCTGTTTGCCTTTAGTTCGGAAAACTGGCGTCGCCCACCCGATGAAGTGTCTTGGTTGATGGCCTTGTTTGTTTCCTTGTTGGAGCGTGAGGTCAAGAGCCTGCATCGGAATAAGGTTCGGCTGCGCGTGATTGGTGATCTGAAAGCTTTCGAACCGAGGCTTCAGGACCTGATACAAGGTGCAGAGGCTTTAACGTCTCAAAATCAGGGACTTAACCTGACAATCGCCGCCAACTACGGCGGGCGCTGGGACTTGTTGCAGGCGATGCAAGCGATGCTTGCTGCGAAACCCCATCTCGCCTTGCATCCACAACATATCGGTGAGGCGGACTTATCGGCATTTTTAACAATGGCCGATGCACCTGAGCCTGATTTGTTTATTCGAACCGGTGGTGAGCAGCGAATCAGTAATTTTTTGCTCTGGCATTTAGCCTATACCGAGTTGTACTTTACCGATACGCTTTGGCCCGATTTTGACGAGGAAGCATTTGCCTG
>VGHV01000465.1 GCA_016868095.1 Betaproteobacteria bacterium | reverse complement strand
TACTCAGTACCCGCGGCGTCGTACCTGCCGCGCGAAGCGTTGATTGCGTATCCATCTTCGCCCGGGACGTTGCTACAGCCTGGCGGGTTTTCCTAGCGGCTTGCGCGGAAGACCCGGAAGACCCATATGCACGTGCGCTCACAATTGAGCGATCAAGTTTTCCGAAGGCCTTGCGTGTTGGTATCCCAGATCGTTGTGAATGGTTTGATGATCACTTAAGCGAAGCGTGCTTTAGAAAAGCGATCGATAAGATTGAGGCATTAGGGGCAACGGTTGACACGATTGACTACGCACCCCTACGGCAATGCGCTGAGCTTCTTTACGAGAGTGCGCTTGTATCGGAGCGGCTTGAAGCTACCGCAAACTTAATTGAGCGTAACCCGGATAGCTTGATTAAACCAGTTTACGAGGTTTTAAAAAAGGGAGCATCGTTTTCGCCTAACGATGTTTTTAAAGCGATCCAAAGCTTACGGAGCTTAGAGCGGCAATCAAACGCTATGTGGTCATCAATCGATGTGTTGATGGTTCCGACGGTACCCAGGCATTACCTCATCGAATCAATGATCGGGGATCCTATCGAGCTAAATCGAAAGCTTGGCTATTACACCAATTTTGTCAATCTACTCGACTTCGCTGCCATCGCGGTACCGAGTTCTATTCGTGCCGATGGTTTGCCATTTGGGGTTACTTTTATAGCACCGGCCGGATCAGATTTCAGGCTTGCTGAGCTTGGTGCTCGCTTTCATGAGGCTAGCCAACTCTGCCTTGGTCGGACGGATCAGATGCTCACTGAAGGCGTCTCAATTCCACGACCACCAGGCAGTGATAAAAAAAGTTGGGTTCGAATCGCAGTCGTCGGTGCACATCTGCGGGGAATGCCATTGAACTGGCAGCTTGAAGCTTGTGGTGCTCGATTCGTAACGGATTCTTGCACAACACCAGACTATCGCTTATTTGCCTTAGCCAACACAGAGCCGCAAAAGCCAGGGCTCGTTCGAGTAAGTCCTGGTCAAGGTCAGTGCATCACACTCGAGATCTGGGAAATGCCGATATCAAATTTTGGCTCGTTTGTTTCACAGATTCCCGCGCCTCTCGGAATTGGTCAAATTCAAACCCTTGGCAACGGCATGGTTCAGGGTTTCTTGTGCGAGCACTACGCCTTACAGGAGGCCCGCGACATTACTCACTTTGGTGGCTGGCGCGCCTATCAAGAGGGCAGGGTGCCATAGCTTTTTCTCGTTCGAGTTATCAATTTAATCAAGGAGTTCGTCATGAAATCTGATCGTAAGGTATTCCCAGTCACGTCATATCAACGCTGCTCGATGCAAGTAGAACGAAGAAGAGCCTTGAAGATGACGGCGGCCGCAACAGCATCGTTGTCTATGCCGGCTATTGTTCGCGCCCAGGTGACACCGAAAATCCGGATCGGCTATTGGCCAGTTGCTTCCGGAATTCCGTTTTTTGCATCGGTTGACAAGGGCTTTTTTAAGCAAGCAGGACTAGAAGTTGAAGCTGTCAAATTTGCAAGCCCGCAGCAAGTCGCCGAGGCTATGTTGGCAGGAAGACTCGAAGGAAGCTCAAATGGTACTGCCTCCGCAGCCCTAGGCATCGCCGAACTCGCACAGCCAGGTCTATTGAAAATTTTCTGCACAAATCCCACAAATGCCAAGTATGTGCTCGATGAGTTTATCGTCGCAAAAGACAATACGATGAAGTCGGTTGGGGAATTATCGGGAAAGAAAGTTGGATGCGGGCCTGGCGTGCAAAACGTCACGCTAGCTAGAACAGTCCTAGAGCGAGCTGGAGCAAAAGGCTTTTCGATAATCGAACTTCCTATTGCTCAGCATGTTGCCGCCATTGCAGCAAGTCAAGTTGACGCTTGTTATACGCTTGAGCCTACTGGGACGATTGGTAGGCTAAATGGAACGACGAGAAATCTTGAGGTAGGTGTAATCGCAAAGTATGTGCTTGGCGATCCGATGGCACCTTGGCATGGGGGCTCTGCAAGTTTCACAACGGAGTTTATCAATAAGCATCCGGAGATCGTGAAACGATTTATTACCGCTTACAAGCGAGGTGTTGATCTCGTCAAGAATAGTCCCGCTGAAGCGCGTCCATCCTTAAAGGGTTACACCGCGATCGAGGGGGCTCTGACCAATGAAGTGCCGATGGCTGATTACATGTTCTCAACTGACTTCAAGGCACCTGATATTGCTGCCTTTCAGAAGTTTTTCGATCTGTTCTCTGAAAAGGGAATCTTTAGCAAACGGATCATGATCGATTCCATCCTCTACCGAGGTTGAAGTGGCAGATCAATCAAGTCAAACGAATGCTTGGCAAAGGACAGCGCCCGGAGAGATCAAGCAAACTTCGATTTTCTCCTGGTCTGTATTTTTGCCACTCACAGGTCCGCTGTTCTTGGTCCTGGTTTGGGAC
>VGHV01000464.1 GCA_016868095.1 Betaproteobacteria bacterium | reverse complement strand
TGAGTAGACGATTGATCAGGCATAGTTTTCACCATATGTATCTCTGGGTGAGCGCAGCCAAATTTATGCCTTCAAGAGGGGATATCACATATCCCTTTGAGGGTAAGAAAAGGTACCAAGTGTTACTCTGAAGAATTGGATTTGCTGTTCACAACGGATTAGGGTAATTGTGCGAGCTTAATTGTTAGGCGCTCACCACAACATCTTCACAAAGCTTGGGAGTTAGCGGGATTTGTACAAGCATCGCAAGTCCCCGTAACACCGGATTGCTACTCTTGATAGGATCGGAGTAGAGCACACTTTAAACTTAATACAAGCGGTCGTTATTGACCAAATGAAATTCATCATTCAAACGGCTTAGGCATGAAACTAACCAATTCAGCAGTCATTGAGTTGCGAGATTTGCATCTGAGAACTGATATCGGAACTTACAGTCTTGAAGACACTAGACCCGATTTCCACATTCTAGATTTGACGCTGGGCATTTCAGTCGATCAAGTTCTTATTACGAAAGATGGCATGGCATACGTATTTGATTATGACCCGTTGGTTTTAGAAATTGACCGGCTCGCAGCAGACGCTCACTATGAAACACAGGAGCGTCTGATTACCCGCATTGCTGACGCCTGTGCAGCGCACGATGCAGTTCAGCACATAGAGATTAGCCTGAAAAAGTCACCTGTAAGGGCTGACAACGGATCGCTCGGTGTTCGTCTGATTCTTGATGAGAACGCTACCAAGGCACTCAGGAAGGAAGCTCGCCGTATAAGAATCCAAGATATGGTGCGATAAGCCAAGTAGTTGTAGAGGTTAGCATCTTTCGCGCTAAATTGATGACTTATGATTTTACGGTGTTAATTGAGGACATTTTGGGAGCAAAACATGATTGACGATGATCGTTGCTGCGGATCTGGGGCTTGTATTATCAATAACGAAGGTTTTTGCTGGTGTGGCCAAAAGTGGGACGGAAAAGAGATGCGTTTTCCTAGCCATCAGTTCACAACAAGTAGTGAGGCGACGGATCAATCGGCGACTTCCTCAAAAGATTGTGGATACTCCTCGGGGCAGGCAATTTGATTTCCGTGATACACGAGGTTGTGTATCCAACTTAGCTTTGCAAGCGATGTAACGCTCGGGTAAACGACTGGAGCCAAGGTTTTAGATAGTTATGACTATTGACCCGTCTCGCCTGGGTAAGTGGGAGAAAATAATTTGGGTTCACACCGCGTGCGCCCGATAAATAGATAAAGAGCAACTCATCCATCAAACGCGCCCACCAGCTTGATTGCTGCCGCTTGGCTTTTTCGCGAAGATCGTGCAGCGTGCGCTTTCGCGTCATCCGCCCACCGGTATTCACACCGCACCGTGCCTGATCGATGTAAATCGTATCGGTATAGAACTTTTGACCTTCTTCTTTACCCTCAAGAATGTCTTCACCTTCAACTGGGGCCATCTTGAGTTCAGCGAGTAAGTCATAGCTGATTTGCTCACCCGCATCCGATTCGAGATCGGTGAGGATCTGAATGGGTACCTCGGCTTCTGAGCCCCGCGCCATAAAGCGTTGGTTAAAGTAACTCTTATGCGAGGTGTCGTAGGCCAACATCCCACTCCACTTCTTAATCGCTTTGGCGTCATTCACACCAATGATCGTTCGCGCCATGCTCGCTCCCCATGTAAGGCGGCTGATCGACTTTCACGAGCACATCCTGCGCTTCATGAACCAATTGCTATGGGAGCTAGCCTGCCATGCTTGGCGGGGCTGTAAATGCTAGAGCGACGCGTACTAGAAAACTGCCTTAGAAAAAGCCCCTTTGATCCGCTTTAAAACATCAGGGCTGCTTGTTTTCTTAAGATAGGATTAGCAATCGGCTTAATCCTAGCGGAGTGCATATGAAACTTCGTGATTTATTCCACGCCTTTCGCCACCCTGAGCGGGAATCCCGTTGTCACGAGTTGCATGACCACGAGAGAGAGGCGCTAGCAAAGCGTGTTGAGGAATTACTGGCAACACGTCTTAAAGCGAGTGATTTACTAGCCCCGTCACATGCCATGCCAACGCAACCGACCCGCACTGCAGAGCGATCATAGGTGTTGCGCGTTGAACTAACCTTAAGTCGTTAGGCAAGCTTTTTTTTGAGTTCTAGGCAGGAAAACCGGCCCAAGCAAAGACAACACCGGTAGATATGCAAAGGGCGTACTGCCCCCAACGACGCGTCTGCTTAAGGTGTTGGTTCAACTCTTTGCCAATTGGATCTGAGGGTTTCATCTCAATCGATCCAAACGTAACCGCAAGTAGCGCAAAGACACTCGAGCAAATCAACAGGGTCTCTACGATTGACATAGCGATTCCAAGTTGAAAATGTGATGGTTTGATGGGGCAAACCAATCACAGGGTTGCGCCCATTTCTTCGGGATTAACACCACACCAGACTTCAATG
>VGHV01000463.1 GCA_016868095.1 Betaproteobacteria bacterium | reverse complement strand
CGCAAGGGTTATGACCAGCGAGTTAAGACTCTTGCTCGAAGTGGTCGCACGCGCTTGCAAGCGAATTAGCTATGCGGTCGGCAAGGGCGCACTGGCAGGACATCTTGGTGATGCTGGCAACACCAATGTTCAAGGTGAAGCGCAAAAGAAATTAGATGTGATCGCCAACGATGTTTTGCTTGAGGCCAATGCCTGGGGTGGTCATTTAGCGGCGATGGCTTCAGAGGAAATGGATGAGCCCTATCCGATTCCTGACCGTTATCCGCGCGGTGAATATTTACTTCTTTTTGATCCGCTTGATGGATCATCCAATATCGATGTGAATGTCTCTATTGGAACGATTTTCTCGGTCTTGCAAATGCCCGAAGCCGGTGCAGAGCCCAAGACGAGCCACTTCTTGCAAGCGGGTCGCCAACAACTTGCAGCCGGCTATGCGGTTTATGGGCCATCGACCCTGCTCGTGCTCACGGTAGGCGATGGTGTGGCCTGTTTCACGCTGGATCGTGAAACAGGCAGTTGGTGGCTTACCCAGGACAGGATGCAAACAACTTGCAGCCGGCTATGCGGTTTATGGGCCATCGACCCTGCTCGTGCTCACGGTAGGCGATGGTGTGGCCTGCTTCACGCTGGATCGTGAAACAGGCAGTTGGTGGCTTACCCAGGACAGGATGCAAGTTCCCAAACAAACCCGCGAATTTGCAATCAATGCCTCAAACGCTCGCCACTGGGAAGCACCAGTTAAGCGCTACATCGATGAACTACTTGCTGGCAAATCCGGGCCACGCGCTGTCGACTTCAACATGCGCTGGGTTGCATCGATGGTGGCCGATGTTCATCGCATCATGACCCGAGGAGGTATCTTTATGTATCCCCGTGATGCGCGTGATCCTTCCAAACCAGGACGCTTGAGGCTGATGTATGAAGCCAATCCTATGGCCATGCTGATCGAACAAGCAGGCGGTGCAGCAAGTACGGGACTAGGGCCCATCTTAGATGTAAACCCTGAGGCATTGCATCAACGCGTTCCGGTGATTCTTGGATCGATCGAAGAAGTAGAACGAGTCGTTTCTTATCACCAACATTTAAACTAGAGGCGGTGCAGCAAGTACGGGACTAGGGCCCATCTTAGATGTAAACCCTGAGGCATTGCATCAACGCGTTCCGGTGATTCTTGGATCGATCGAAGAAGTAGAACGAGTCGTTTCTTATCACCAACAATTAAACTAGTGATGATCGGCTATCAAACCACGAATATGTGCCTCAACCGATAAAGCAAGCGCTTTTAGGTTATAGCCGCCTTCCAATAAAGAAACGATTCTTCCCTGGGCGGCCGAACGCAGCGATAACTGATGTAATTGCTCGGTCGCCCAAGCAAAATCTTGTTCGGTCCAATTGAGTTGCGCAAGCGGATCATCGCGATGCGCATCAAATCCTGCAGAGATCAAAATGAGTTCGGGATCGAAAGCTTCAAGCGCAGGCAACGCTTCTTTGATCCATCGTTGGCGTAGTGTTGCGCCATCGGAGTAAGGAGCCAAAGGTATATTACAAGTATTATCACCAAGCGCTTCGATACCGCTATAAGGGTAAAGGGGTGACTGAAAACTGTGCACCATTAATACGTGAGCATCCCCGGCAAGAATCTCTTCGGTACCATTGCCGTGATGGACATCCCAATCGACGATAGCCACGCGTTGAAGACCCCGTACCGAGCAGGCGTAGCGCGCAGCAATTGCAATGCTATTGAAAATACAAAAGCCCATCGCCCGATTGGATTCAGCGTGATGGCCAGGCGGGCGAACATTGCAAAAAGCTCTGATAAAGCTGCCGTCCAAGACATGGTCAACCGCAGCGATCGCAGCGCCAGCCGCTGTCAACGCCGCTGGCAGTGTCGACTCATTCATCGCCGTATCTGCATCAAGCTGCTGGGTTTGGCCAGCACGGGGCGCCAGTGCAAAGACCCGATCAACATAGTTTTGCTCGTGTGCACGCAATACATCTTCACGGCTTGCTGGCTTAGCGTCAAAACAAGCCAATTGCTGAAAAAGCCCGACCGATCTTAAATGTGCATCAATTGCCAGGACTCGTTCGGGACACTCAGGATTGCCCTCACCCATATCGTGTCGGGCGTAAATCGGGTCATAGGTATAGCCCACCAGCATGGCCCGCACCTACACTAAGACATCGGATCGGGGTCGACGATCTTCAAGACGCGTGACTCGCCGTTGTGGCGTACCCGAGCACCAAGGTAGAAAATCTCGACCGATGAAGGCTGTTCGGTCACCACGGTGAAGGGCGCCTTCCCAAAAATCGAGCGCGCTTCATTAGCCGACAAAGACAAACGCTCAACCCGACCATCCGCACTACGCACACAGACCTTTTGACTCACGCCCGATGCAACATGCACATACGGGGTATTCTTAAGCCGACTGACCGGCACGAC
>VGHV01000462.1 GCA_016868095.1 Betaproteobacteria bacterium | reverse complement strand
GATGGCAAGACCCTTTTTGTGAATATCCAGCATCCGGGTGAGCTCACACCTGCACTTGGGACAGCGGCTGACTTCACCTATCAAAGCGTCTGGCCGACAAACGGCGGCGGGATCACTGGCGGAGCATACGGTGCTGGTAAGCGCCCCCGTTCTGCCACACTGATGATTACCCGCACTGATGGCGGAAAAATCGGTCTGTAATGCGTTTTAGATCGCAGCTATCCGGACTTATCGGATTGCTGCTTTTACTCGGTGCTTGCTCTTCAGGGGGCGATGCACCGAGTCAAACAACTGGCAACACTCACCAAGGCACAAGCGGCCAAGGCTCAAACCTAGTTTCAGCGTCAGGATCAGCGCAAGGCCCAGATCCACAGCGCGTATTGCAATGGCACTTAAGCCTTGCTGAATTCTCCCCACAAGACACAACACAATCCTCAAGCCAAACTCGTCCGCTATACGATTTAGCACTAGGCAATCTCAGCGAGCGTGGTCGTGGCCTTAGGATCGCTCTTATCGATGGAACGGTCGACTCAAAGCACCCTGACCTTTTAGGGCGACTTCTTGATTCATCGGCCATCTGCTGCGACTGGGTTCCGCTTACCCAGCAAAACGACCCATCCAATGCGGGTCCTGGGAGCGCTATGCGCTCAAAGGTCGCTGAAACGGGTCATGCCACAGGGCTTGCCGCACTGATTGCCGCAACTGAAAACAACAGCATCGGAGGCCGTGGCATTGCGCCAGCAGCAACGCTCATCAGCCTTAATGCGATCGCTAGCGGCGACGACAGCCGGCTTGTGCAAGCACTGCAGGTTGCTTTGGGTAGTGGTGCATCGGTGATTAACAACAGTTGGTCCCCGCCAGATCCCAATGAGGGCGGCAGCCGAAGCTTTTATCCTGCACCACAAGCCTGGTACAGCGCCCTTGATGAGGCGCAAAGCAAGGGGCGCTCGGGCTTAGGCGCCATCATCGTGAAAGCTGCCGGAAATGGTGGTGCAGCCTTGAGTCCTTCGCGTTTGCGCAGCGACTCGGCAGACTCTGCCAACTATGATGGCTATGCACAACACCCTGCTGTCATCAGCGTTGGCGCTGTGGATGCTTTTGCAAGACCACTTACTGTATCGGAGCCCGGTGCCCAGGTACTCGTTTCCGCCTTTTCGTCCCAGACAAATAGCCCAAGCCTGTCGACGGGCACTGAAGTTCTACCTTCGGGAACATCAAGCGCTGCTGCCATGGTGAGTGCCTTAAGTGCTTTAATGCTAGAAGCAAACCCCGGCTTAACATGGCGCGATCTGCGCTGGATTCTTGCGACTACCGCGCGTCCCATACCAGGCTATGACCAGCCTGGTATCAGCAGCGCACAATCGCTGCTTCGCAGCCACGGCTACCACCAGCAAGTTGGGTTTGGGCTTATCGATGCTGGCGCAGCGGTTCAATCAGCAAAAAGCTTTCAAGGTCTACCCCCCTTAATCAACTGTTTACTCGATGCAGAAAAAAATGCCCCGATCATCACGCGAGCTGGTACCGGTGAGCAGCTTGCGCTGCCGTGGCAGCAGGTAGCGATTAACCGTGAAAACTCAAAAATTTCATTTTCTTTTGATTTGGCAAAGGCCCAGTGCCCCATTGATCGTATCGAAAGTCTGATGCTCTCTCTTGCTAGCTCGCATCAGGACGCAACAGGCTTGCGAATCACATTGATTAGTCCGCTTGGTTACGGGGTTCAGTTCGCAGCGCCGCGTGATTGCGCTCACACGGTCTGCACGAACTTAAATCAAGGCTTTCGGTTTCATAGCGTTCGCTTTATGGCAGAACCCGCTGCGGGTCGCTGGACCCTTCAGATCAGTGAGGAAAGCGGCAAATCAATTGGGACCCTTAGCAGGCTCCAGTTAAGCTTTTTGGGTCACTAAATCGCTTGCAAAAAAAAGCCTGCTATTTGGCAGGCTGAATACCCCACGCGTCGAGGGGTAGGGAGACAACCCGGAGGACGGGCTGTAGTGTCAATTTAACTGGACAGTTTTTAATTGTCAATCTGTTTTGACTTTATTGTTATGGACAATTAAAGTCAGCCCAGAAAACTTAACAAACGCATTTTTCGTTTTGTTCGACAAGGAAACTTAACGGCGGTCACGTCCCATGACCGACGGTTTTGACAGATCTTTTACGCCCGCAATCGATACGAGTCAGGCATCGATAGAAGCTGTTTTCCTCGAGCGGGTTGTCCCGCTCATGGCAGCCCATCGCAATGCCGGGTTTGGCGGCGGAACACACACCAGGCTTGGTATCAGCATCGAGGAATTCGATCGCTTTTGCCAGTCTTGCCTCTCGGCAGATGCTGATTCAGTTCATGCGCTTTGCGACTTATGGCTTGGGCGCGGCGTTTCGGCGGAATCAATTGTTGATGCAGCGATCACAAAGGCTGCACAAAGCTTTGGACAGCGATGGCT
>VGHV01000461.1 GCA_016868095.1 Betaproteobacteria bacterium | reverse complement strand
TTGCTCGTTAGGCTTGTGTTTGCCGGGACCGCCACTGGACTGCCGACAGCCTGAGCCAGGTCGTCCTGACTTGGCGCAAGATTGCCGGTCTTTTTGAGGCCGGCCCGGGTTCTTAGTAATTGCTTAGTGAAATCAACGAGCTCACCTGGTTTGGCCGTAACAAGCGCTAATGAATTGTTCGCGCCAGAGTCAGAGGAGTCGCCGGCAGCTGATCTCCCCGTCGAGCCACCACAGGCAGCCAAGGCTAAGACAAGGATACACAAGCTCAAGAAGCTAGTGATTCTCGATTTCATTGCGTTATCGTCCAAAGATTAAAGTGAGTCGCATCTAGCGATTAAGCGCTGAAATGCTACCGCGTTAGTCATGTCAGGCGAATAGGATGATTTAATCAAACAACATAAGAATGCTGGCAACGCGCTTCGACCTCGATCCTCTCAGTCATCATCACGGCCTTGTGACTCGATTTAATCGGGTTCACCATGCGGCAGCGCTACCCTCGACGGACGTCACAAGTTTCCTCAGCGACTGCTTTATCGCCCACCATCACCACGTTATGGGCTTTCGCTACACCAACGTATTTGTAGTAATTTGTTTTTGGTCTTCTATTTCTACACACCGAGGAGCTCACCCATGAAATCGTTCGTAGCCTTTGTTACCACCGCCTGTGTATCAACCATGGTCTTGGCGGGCGATTGTTCTTCGACAAAGATGAAACCAACCGATGCTTCCGCGCCAGCGTCAACAAAGCTTGCAGAGTCTCCCAAGCGGCTGCAAGAGGCCGCAAAGGCCGAGCAGCAAGCACCCAAGCAACAGCTTGCGCAAGCGGTCTCTGCAGTGAGTCCGAGCGGTCGCTGATTGACGAGCTATTGTCAGGCCATGCTCTCGCTGGAGCATGGTTTTGATCATAGTATTTTTCCGTGGCTCGGCATAGACAGCCACCTGTGATCCTAATCTCAAGAAAACTTAGGGCTCAGTCCCTGCCAGGCAGGGCATATAGCCAGAGAGAAGCACGATGTTTCGGCTAGGCTTCACTTATTCGTTCCAAATGGCTGTCAGTCGAAAGATCCGTGCTTACCGAGCTGGCTCAGCGGCCTTTTATCGCTGGCGATGACTACACCCTCGCCGACATCGTCGCGCAGTGTGCTTGCGTCCTGGGCAAGGCCACGGGGCTGTGGATCCCTGTTGAGTTCACGAACTTGTCGCGCTGGTTTGCCGATGTTACGGCGCGTCCCACGGCTCGTGCATGAGCGCTATTTTGGTGAGTGCGGTATCGTTGGGATGGGGATTTGCTTTAGGATCAGTGCCGGTGAAGTCAGGAGCATGTTTTAGTAGAAGGCACCGTTGCGTTATAAAGCACAACCTGGGTGTCAGATCGGCGAAGCGGATCTTGGCCGGAACCCCGTTGGAGCAATGCGCAACAAAAATGCGTACGTCTGTAAATAGAACACAAGAGTATTTTCGAGAGGTTGCGCTTGGGTATTGATCTGAGCAGTATCCCCAAATTGGCTGAATCTGGCCACCCGGCTACCTTGGACTGATAGCCTGTGCTCGGTGGAGTCATCCCGGTTCTTTACAGCTACTTTGATGCAGCAGGTGCTGTCGATTTGGAGGCGCACGAACGGCAGATCGCCTGGGTTCGGCAAGGGGGTGTGGCTGGCATAACGCTTTTCGGACTGGTATCGGAAGGAAGCGCTCTTTCACCCTCAGAACGAAAATTACTTCTGACTCATACCTGCTCAATACTGCCGCCGGATGAGGTCTTGCTTGTCACGGTTCGACCAGACGACGATGTCGAAGATCTCGTCGGTTGCGCGGTTGAATCTCGTGACCGACTAGGATTGATTTTTCAGATCGGCAAGGACGCAGGGCGATCGATAGCACAACTTCGAGGCCTTGTTGCAGAGCCAGCGTTGGCCAAGCATGTGGACTTCGGACTTCAACTTGCTCCTGGCTTGATTGACACCACATTCACGGCTGACTCGATCAGAGGCATCGAAGGGTTGTCCGAAAGCTTGCGATTTCTCAAGGCTGAGTACAACAGTATCGAGTTGGCGGCGCACTTGTCGGCGCTGGAGACACCTTTAGACCTCTTGGTTGGACGTCACGGGCAGAACTTGATCGAGTATCTAAGGATCGGCGCAGCTGGCGTGATCCCTGGCACTGAATTGGCATCAGCCCTGGTGCCTATAGTGGAGGCTTGGACGGAGGGTAAAAAAGATGAGGCGATCGAAGCCTATGGATCAATAGCGGCTTACATTGACTTTGCCATGCAGGACCTCGATACCGTGCTCGATGTTGGCCGCGCAGTAACTGCTCGGGCATTAGGATTTAAGCAAGGCCTCCGACGTTTACCGTCCGGTCGTGATCCACAGACCTTGTCAGCGGCTATCGAAGCTTGGTGGGTGCACTGGCAAGCGATGACTTAGTACGCCATCGGTGTTGC
>VGHV01000460.1 GCA_016868095.1 Betaproteobacteria bacterium | reverse complement strand
TGCCTCCGATCCAAGTGCTGTGGTTGATGCCCAATTGCGCTGCCACGGGGTTCGAGGGCTCAGGGTGGCCGATGCATCGGTCATGCCGACGATTACCTCGGGCAATACCAACGCACCCACGCTCATGATTGCAGAGCGTGCGGCTGCTTGGATGTTGCAGGCCCGGCGCTCGGCTTCCTAGGATCACCGACATATGGAAACCATCGATTGTTTGGTGATTGGCGCCGGCGTGGTTGGTCTTGCCTGTGCTCGTGAGATGGCGCGCGAAGGCAAAGAGGTGGTCATCGTCGAGGCCAGTGGCGATATTGGATTCGGGATTAGTTCGCGCAATAGTGAAGTCATCCACGCGGGCATTTATTACCCGGCAGGCTCACTTAAAGCCAAGCTTTGCGTGGAGGGCAAGCATTTGCTCTACGAGTATGTGCAGGCGCGATCCATATCCCATCGTCGTTGTGGCAAGTTCATTGTTGCCAGCGAAAGCGCGCAGCTCCCAGGTCTTGAAGCTATTCTAAAGAAGGCCCATGCCAACGGGGTTGACGATGTGCGTGCCATGACGGCGGATGAGGCCAAAAGTAAAGAACCTGCGCTGGCCTGCGTGGCCGCCCTCGAGTCGCCGAGCACCGGGATTATCGACAGTCATGGTTTGATGCTCGCACTGCTCGGCGAGGCCCAAGATCATGAAGCGATGCTTGCTCAGTTGAGCGTGGTTCAGTCTTTGCAGCCCTTGGCCGATCAGTCTTGGGCGGTGAGCTTTAAGGTCTTGGACCCAGCACAGTTAAGGCTTGCAGGAAACGCAGTAACTCGCTTGCCTGATTTGCCTGGTGAACTTCATGGTTTTCATGCAAAGCAGGTTATCAATGCTGCTGGGCTTGGAGCCAACCGCATTGCGTCCCTGATTCCTGGCATGCCAAAGTTGAGCCAGCCTCCTTTGTATTTTGCTAAAGGCAATTATTTTTCCCTGGCTTCGCGCTGCCCTTTTAGTCGCTTGATTTATCCGATGCCCAACGAAGCGGGCTTGGGTGTCCATCTCACGCTTGACTTAGCTGGCCAGGGACGTTTCGGCCCCGATGTTGAGTGGGTGGACCAGGAAGACTACGATGTCGATCCGAGGCGTTGCGAATCCTTTTATCAAGAGATTCGAAGCTATTGGCCAGGGCTTGCTGATGATGCGCTGCAACCTGCCTATGCAGGTATTCGCCCCAAGCTGCAAGCGCCAGGCGAGTCTGCGCATGATTTTCGTATCGAGGGGCCAGAGAGCCATGGTTTTCCAGGCCTTGTGCAACTGCTTGGGATCGAATCGCCTGGGCTAACCGCGTCCTTGGCCATCGCTCGCATGGTGAGATCTTTGATGATGTAGTGGTCGACTAAGAGCTTTGCCGGTGATTTGTTTCACGTGAAACCATATGTCAATCAGAGCAAGAAGGCGGCGGGCTACGATGAGCCTCGGTGCTCGTTTGGCCAAATAGATGTCGATATCGACAAAAGATGAAACGCCGCGAGCCTATCGTCGAGGACAATCTGGCACCAATGGGCGAGGTTTGTAGAGCCCGACTCGAGCGACGAGCGTACGATTGCACGGTCGGCTGTCAGCGTTTCACGTGGAACATGCGGCCACGACCTCGTATGCCATCAATAAATCCTGGCCCTCATAGAACCTTAGCTATTCAACAAAGGCTTGATGCCGCTTAAGCGCTGCCAAGAAAGTGGTCGCAAACACGGTCGCTACAAGGTAGACTTGCGGCCCTGCTTCATGCTTTTGCAGTTTGCCAAAGCAAGCCGATATTTTGTTGCGGCGGTCAAGGCCTTTCATGCAGATCAGCCCTTGACTACGCAAAAGGATTTGTATGGACTATCCCGAGCAATTTGATGTGATCGTGGTGGGTGGTGGCCACGCTGGCACCGAGGCTGCGTCCGCAAGCGCCCGTATGGGCTCGAAGACGCTTCTTTTGACCCATCAGCTTGAGTCACTCGGACAAATGTCTTGCAATCCTTCGATTGGTGGTATCGGTAAAGGCCATTTGGTGCGAGAGATCGACGCGATGGGCGGCCTAATGGCTGAGGCAACCGACGAGGCGGGTATTCAGTTCCGGATCCTGAACTCAAGCAAAGGGCCCGCCGTGAGAGCTACAAGGGCACAAGCCGATCGGGTGCTCTATCGCAATGCGATTCGTCAACGCCTTGAGCGCCAGGAAAATCTGTGGCTTTTTCAACAGGCCGTTGATGATGTTTTGCTCGATGAGGGTGCACAAGGTAGTCGAGCCTGCGGTGTGCTTACCCAAAGCGGGATTCGGTTTTACAGCAAAGCGATTGTGATTACCGCGGGGACCTTTTTGAACGGCCGCATTCATATGGGCCTGGAACAGCATGCGGCGGGACGCGCTGGCGACCCGCCTGCCTTGCATCTTGCCCAACGACTCGCGGAAATGAACTTGCCCCGGGGCCGC
>VGHV01000459.1 GCA_016868095.1 Betaproteobacteria bacterium | reverse complement strand
TTCGGCATCCCAGCTCCTTTCCATCAGGCATGCATTACAACGCATTTCGGACCAACTCCGCAATGCTAAGCGAGCGCAGAGAAACCGTGCAAGCGCAGCCAAACACTAGAACCATACCTCAAGGCATGGCAATGGAATCTGGTTAAGATAGCCGTTTAATCATCCATCAAGTCCGCGCACAAGCACTCGCGCGACGAAACCTACGAGGCTGCATGTTGAAGCGATTTCCCTGGTTGTTGCATTCGGTTGATCAGCCTTCAATGGGCGATCGAATCATTGCAGCACTTCTTGCAGCGTTGGCGCTCGCAGTCGCTGTGGTGCTAATCGTAGGATTCGGTTTCGTCTTGCTTATCGCCGCCATACTAGCGATTAAGCTCGTCATTGGGCTTGCCATTTACCGCTGGTGGATGCAAAGGCGCGAGCGTCAGATGCGGGCTGAGACCTTCCGCCCCAAGGCCTATGACGATGGATCAACAGGCGAAAATCAGTCCGGATTTGAACCTCATAAAAGAATTGCAATTGATGTTCAAGTTATTGATAAAAATAAAGAATCATAGGTGTAAGTTGCATTTATATCAAATGCAAATTTAGCCCAATACGAGATGAGTTTGTTTTCGCGCCCTTAAGTCAAGCGCCGTTGATCAACGACCAAGCCAGATGGCTGGGTGGGAGCCAGGTGCTACCGGTGGCAGGGCCCAGTAGGCTGGCGTTTTTTCAAAGATTGCCGCGTGCTCCACATAGGAAATGCGGCCAAAGCCGCTTTCACACTCCTTCATCCAAGGTGCTATAGACTCGAAGTTTGGCGTTGGATGTTTGGGGCCTGTGGCTACCCGCCCGAGGCTGCGTAACCAGTGTGCTGTTCGCACCAGCGATACTTCAATACGCCAGGAACCACCTTCACGTCGCTGACGCCTGCGGGCCTCCATCACACCCAAGGCGAGCAAATAGCCGCTTGCGTGATCAAGAGCTTGCACTGGTAGTGCTCTTGGCAGCTTCTCACCGAAGGCCTCAGCTTCCATGGCGTTGATACCTGTTGCAGTTTGCACAAGACTGTCAAAGCCGCGTCGGCCACCCCAAGGACCACAAGATCCGTAGGCGTTGATCGATGCATGGATGATGCCGGGGCGAATTCGGGCTATTTCTTCTTCGCTTAGCTTGAGCCCGGCCAAAGCGCCAGGCCTATAGCCCTGAACAAAGACATGGCAGTCATTCACTAAGGCTTTGAGTTGATCGAGTTCGTCCGCGTGGCGTAAGTGCAGAAAGGCCGATCTTTTGCCTCGGCTGGTATCCATGCCGATCGCGTCAGTCCATGGCAGGTGCGGACTGCTGATGGTTAATACCTCGGCGCCATAAGCTGCCAGTGTGCGCGTACAAACCGGCCCAGCGATGACACGGGTTAAGTCAAGCACGCGCATACCCGAAAGTGGGCGAGGACCGAGATCAAGATCAAGAGCTGTCCCGTCTGCAAATTTCTCAATGCTTATAAGCGGCCAAGTTGAAACAAGTGCGGCATGGGGGTGGGCAAGCCAATCGTTAAGCTGCCGATATGCGCTGCCAACGATCTCAGCCTTGGCACAAGCCTCTTCAAAGGCAATGGATTTCCAACTCAAGAGAGCGCTCACAATCGCTTCTCGCTTGGGCTCACAACACAGCAATCGCAAAACTCCGTCGCGATGCTGGGGAAAGTTGGTATGAAGACGCACAAAACCATCGGCACAAGGGTAAACACCCGCAAGTTCATCCCAGATCGGTGGCGGCTCCTCGCCGTTAATACGTAACCAGCGCTCTGAATGGAACTCGGTGGCGGCGTGTTGCATATCGACAGCGATAGCTTGTTTCGGGCCACCAGCATCGCTATGAAGCCGAGCTGCCATCAGCGCACTTGCAGCAATACAAGCCTGAGCCATGCCCCCTAGTGGAAAACTCGATGGCAAAACCGGGTCCGCACCGGTTAAGCAAAGCTGCTTTAAGCACTCGTCAGGCGCGTTGATCTGCTGCCAGAGTGTTCTGAGCGTTATTGCGCTGTCCATCCGCCGTCCACCATGAGCGATGTCCCGGTGACGAGCGACGAAGCCTCACTAGCAAGAAAGACAATCGGTCCCATGATGTCTTGCAATTCGCCAATCCTGCCCAATGCGATGCGACCAATCACAAAGTCACGAAATGCAGGGTCAGCAAGCATGGGCTCGGTTAAGGGTGTTCTAAAAAATGTGGGGCAAAGTGTGTTGACCCGAATACCCTCCGGGCCGAGTTCCCATGCAAGGGCTTTGGTCATGCCTTCAAGCGCGTGCTTGCTTGCGCAGTAAAGCGTACGCTTAGGACCCCCAACATGGCCCATCTGTGAGGAAACGGTGATCAACGAGCCTTTGATCGCATGCTTTCGCATCGATATAGAAACTTCTCTCGCTAAGTAAATGGCTGCTTTAAGATTAATATCGAATAAACTGTCGA
>VGHV01000458.1 GCA_016868095.1 Betaproteobacteria bacterium | reverse complement strand
CAGACCCTCGTCAGGCATGCACGCTGGCGCGTGTTTAGCGAAGACGGTATTTGGCTCGAGGGTAAATTGATAAAGCGATAAATGGCTTAATCCTTCATCGACATAATGAAGAGCTGATGCTAAGTCGACTCCTAAGCTTGCAAGATCTTGCCCTGGTTGGCCGTACATCAGATCAATATTTACCCGGGGGAAGATACGAGTCGCGGCGTCAAGTGCGAGGTGTGCCTGCGAGCCATCGTGGATGCGACCGATGCGCTTTAAGCAATCGTCTGAAAAGCTTTGTACACCTAGGCTAAGTCGATTGACACCAGTCGCTGCAAAAGCTTCAAAGCGCTCTCGCTCAAAACTGCCTGGGTTTGCCTCCATGGTGATCTCCGCATCTGCAGAGAGCCTGAGCAGACTTCGAACCGCATCGAGCAGCTTGGCCATGAGCGGCGGCGGGCACAGGCTGGGCGTACCTCCGCCGATGAAGACGGTTTGTACGTTGCGCCCCCAGATTGATGCAAGCGAACCCTCAAGATCACGGATTAAGGCATCGATGTAGGGTGCAAAGAGCGAATCGGTGTTTTGGAAATTAAGCGTCCCAGCGGTCGTCGAGAGATTTGCGGCCTCGTGTGAATTGAAGTCGCAATAAGGGCACTTCTTCATGCACCATGGCATGTGAATATAGAGGCTAAGGGGCGGCGGAAACGGTAGGCGTATCTCGTCATGACGCGCAAGGTTGATCTCAGTGAAAGACTTCAGATTTTCAGCCATGACCTAGTTGCCAGCAGATTCGTGGGTAGCTATCAAACCCAAATCGAGCATTTGCTTGATCAGTCGATTGATCGCTAATGCTCGATGGCTCATGCTGTTTTTATGAGCCATAGGCATCTCGGCAGCCGTCAGTAACTGACCATCAGGAAGAAAGTGAGGGTCGTAGCCAAAGCCGGCTTCACCCCTTGCTTCGCTCAGCCACCGTCCATGCCATCGACCCTCGGCAACAAGGGGTACTGGATCATCGGGCCATCGCAGTAGCACTAAAACGCAAATGAAATAAGCGGAGGAGCTTCGACCATTAAGCTGCTGATTTACAAGCTTATTATTTGCATCATCTTGATGAGGTCCGCCGTGCAATTCCGCCCATCGGGCTGAAAGTACGCCAGGTTGGTCATTGAGCAAATCAACGCAAATCCCCGAGTCATCTGCAAGTGCGGCACCGCCCGTACGCCGCGAGGCGGCTCTCGCCTTGGTTAAGGCGTTTTCAAGAAAGCTGGGGTGAGGTTCAGCAGGTGCTTCGATCCCGAGTTCTCGCTGCGACCTGAGTCTAAGGCCATATGGGGCAAGTAAACCTTGAAACTCAAGAAGCTTTCCTTCATTTGAGCTAGCTAGCACTAAATCTTCGATCGAAGTCATTTCTGCCCGGGATTTCTTGCTAACCAGTCAGGAAAGCCAGCAGGCTTGCTGTGACTCAAGGAGTTGCTTGATGCCCTTATCGGCCAAATCAAGCATGATCGTGGCCTGCTCGCGGCTAAATGGCTCGCCTTCCGCCGTACCTTGAACCTCGATAAGACCTCCACTTGACGTCATCACGACATTCATGTCGGTGTCACACTGCGAGTCTTCTTCATAGTCCAAGTCAAGCAGTACCGCGCCATCGCGCATTCCCACGCTAACGGCGGCGACCCAAGCCTTTAATGCCTTCTCGCTTGCCTTCTCATGCTCTTGCATCCAACGCAAAGCATCGGCAAGTGCAAGGCAGGCACCCGTGATCGAAGCACATCGTGTACCGCCGTCAGCTTGCAGGACGTCACAGTCAACGGTAATCGTATGCTCGCCAATCGCTCCTAAATCGACGACGGCACGAAGACTTCTTCCGATGAGGCGTTGAATTTCCTGGGTACGGCCGCTTTGTTTACCTCTCGCCGCCTCCCTATCACCTCTTGTGTGCGTCGCCCTTGGCAGCATGCCGTACTCGGCAGTGACCCAACCCTGGCCACGCCCTCGCAGGAAGCCAGGCACTTTGGCTTCAACCGAAGCGGTGCAAAGCACTTTGGTGTGTCCAATCTCGATGAGCACGGCGCCTTCAGCGTATCGAGTTGCCTGACGTGTAAGCCTCACATCGCGCAGTTCATCGTGGCTTCGACCGCTTGGTCGAAGTGAAGGGCTCGATTGCACCATATCGTCGCCCAAGGATTCCGAGTTGTTTTGCGAGAGCATTAATTGGGCTCCTTTTGTTCTACTGCGGCGCATAATCGCACAATCCTCGAGCCGTCGTGCTCGCTTAAAGGAAGATCGATGGGCAAGGCAATGACTCAAAGCGTGAGGAGCATGACTGGCTTCGGCACGGCCGAATGTGTGGAGATGGGCTGGCACTTCGCTGTCGATATTCGAAGCGTCAACGGCCGCTTTCTCGACTTTTCGCTCCGCTGCCCCGAAGAAATTCGTCAAATTGAAGCATGGTTACGTGAACAGATCAATG
>VGHV01000457.1 GCA_016868095.1 Betaproteobacteria bacterium | reverse complement strand
ATGCTCACGCGCCTCATCGAAATCTTTGCCGAATTCGATCAAATCGGCACCCAAAGAACGCATCGCCGCATTTTTCTCGAGCGCATTACCCAGTGGCACCACAATCACCGAGCGCAGTCCATGCTGAGCAGCCGCAAAGGCAAGGCTTTGGCCATGATTGCCACGTGTGGCCGATACTAGGCCGCGAATCTCAGGTTCGCGTTGAAGAAGCCTTGCCATGTAGACAAGACCACCGCGGATTTTGAAGGCGCCAACGGGGCTATGGTTTTCGTGTTTAACCCAGCAGTGCACGCCCGTGGCCTCTTCAAGCAAAGGCCAAGCTCGAAACAAGGTCGGCGACATACGTCGATAAACCAGCTCGGCAGCCGAACGCAAGGCCAACAATGCGTCAGCATCGCCCTGATTGACATGCCTTGCTGTTAGACCCATCAGACCATTGTAGCTTGACCTACACGGTCTGGCGTCGTCGCTTACCAAGAGCCCATGCCCAGGGCGCTGTCAGCGGGATGGGTAACATCAAAAAGGCGTGCTCAACCAGGGCAAGCGCTGCAAGCGCTCCGATCAAATAATAAGCACTGGCTTGAGCCGGATCCTGAGAAATCCAGGCTTGGTAAAAAATCCATGTCGCACCTGAAGCAGCCATGGCAACCGACCAGGGAAACCATGGATTCATTGGCGCCTGGCGCAAGAAGCTTCGCAGGTATTGCAAGTGCTCGGGTAACCACTCGGCATTGATATGGCGAACGCCTAAAAACACATTGATTCTTGCGCTTTCATGCATCGCCCATAAAACCAAATAGGTCCAAAAAGCGACAGCAAATTCAGCCTCACGCGATAGCCCCCAAAGCATGAACGCGCCGATCAAAATCGAAAGTTCGTGGTAAAGACTTGTTTGTAAGGCATGCAAAAAGTGTCCCCAACCTGAGCAACCAGGTTCGCAAGCTTGTTTTCGCGGCCCGGTAACAAAGCCGAGGTAATAGCTCATTTCTTGCCATGCCCAAACCGATAAGCCACCTGCAAAAGCGACATAAACAGCCAACTGGCTTGTCTCACACTGAGCCCACCAAACGGCATAAAGGCCAGCCCCACTACAAAGGCTTGTTGCGAGCATGCTCCAAACAAAGGTCTTCTTGGGCAGACCGTCCAGCCAAAGCACCAAGCCTGTGCCCAGCCACCAGAGCAAAACGGCAAAGCAAGCAGCGAGCAAGAAGCTCATTAACAAGGCATGGCCTCCGTGCGGAAAGTCGGTGTCGCATCGAAGCAATATACGAACTCCTTGCGAGAAGGCATGGCTCGCTCGCAATCCACAAGAGCGATCAACAAGACGCCCAAGCGCTGTGCTGCCTTCTCGGCCAAGGCTCTCGCCTCACTACCAAACGGGCGCTAGTCGCACCCGCTCTGGTAAAGCGTTTGCCTTCGAGGGAATCAGGTAAACCGATGCGAAAACCACACTCGCCTTGGCGCCTAGCCACAATCGCTTAACGCTTGAAAGCACGCCGCCTTGTTTGCGAGCAAGCTCACTGGCAGCCCCAAGTTCACGCAGTGTCTCCATGCCTTGCCGAAAGCGGGGGTGGTCGATATCGAGCGTGAGGGGAAAGGTTTGGCGCGTGATTTCTGAGGTAATTCGAAACACTTCGTAGTCATACCCTGTAGGGTCAAATCCGAGCGCCTTGTGTAAGGCGGGCCGCGTGTGATCACGTACATACATCGTGGCATAAACCGCAAGCAGGAAGAACTTGATCCACAAACGGTTATGGCCTTGCAGCAAATGCGGGTTCGCTCTAAGAATCAAAGCAAAAGCTTCACCGTGGCGAAACTCATCATTGCACCACTGCTCAAACCAGCTGTAAATCGGATGAAACTGAAGTTCGGGATGCCTTTGCAATTGACGAAAAATGGTGATGTAACGTGCGTAGCCAATCTTTTCGGAAAGATAGGTTGCATAAAAAATATATTTTGGCTTGAAATAGGTATATTTTTTAGTCCGTTTTAAATCACCAAGATCAATGTTTACGCCGAAGTCTTTGAGCGACTGATTGATAAATCCTGCATGCCTCGATTCATCGCGTGCCATATAGCCCATGAGTTCTTTGATGTCTGGGTTATTGACTCGACGCTTTATTTCGTTATAAAGAACACAACCTGAAAACTCAGAAGTCGCTGAACTGATCAAGAAATCATAAAATTCAGCGCGCAACTCAGGTTCAAGGTCGGCCACCCGAGCCCGAAAAGCATCGTCACGCTGAAAGTGCTCGCCATTGGGATCGTCACGAAACTCTTGCATCATCGCGTCCCACTCAGCTCGCACCGGCGTGATGTCAATACGGTCCACCGCCGCATAGTCTGTCGAGTAAAACCTTGGGCTGATAATGCTCTCGTCGCGCGCTTTATCAAGAGCATCTTTTGTGGTTTTGATGTCGTCCATCAGCGTGCTCATGGCCTTGACTCCGATGCAAGAAGAAATTCAAGAAAAACCTG
>VGHV01000456.1 GCA_016868095.1 Betaproteobacteria bacterium | reverse complement strand
AACGGTAGGGGGTCAAGCCCAGCGGTTTGAGGAACTCCTCTTGGAGCATCTCACCAGGAGAGACAGGAGCAATGGAGGTCATGGTCTGGTTCCTTCAGTGGTAATCAACGAGTTCAACATCATGGGCGCCGTCATCGGCCCACACAAAGCAAACCCGCCATTGATCGTTGATGCGGACATTGTGCTGTCCCTTACGATCGCCCTGCAGCGCCCCTCGTTCGATGTTTGTCCAGCGCGTGACGCGCTTCCCGTGATAAAGCGGCTCAGTGTTCGCTCACAGGAAAGATTGGATGGTCACGTCAGAAAGTTACTGTGTAGCGTTGATAACGTCAAACAGGAGTACCTCGGCCTTCAAGGGTATGCGTAGCACCTAAGGGCATCAATCATTTCAGCACCGGGTGCCGATGACCTGGGGACAAATCGCAGGGTGATGCGCGGATTTGACTTAGGCGGTCAACTTGGCGCAGACCAAGCGATTGATGCTTAAACCTTGCTCGGCTGCTTCGGTGGCTAGTGCGCGGTGTACCGACGACGGAATACGCACCATGAAGCGACCACTGAATTTCTTCTCAGCCAGTGCCTCGGGCACTGGCTCACCCGAAGCTTTCATGTCGGCCACCGCATCGGCCACTACCCGGCGTATGCCTGAGAGGGCTTTTTCGGGCGTGGGCGCAAGCCAGGACAGCGAGGGAAATTCCGCGCAAAGCCCAACATGCTCGTTGTCCTCGGCAGACCAAGTAACCCGGTAGGTGTAGTGATTGATGTTCATGCCTATGTTCCTAGACGTTCGATAGCCAGCAGCACCTGCCGGATCTGATAAGCCTTCGCTTTGCCTTTATCGTTTTGAATATTCACCCTCGGGTCCCCCAGCCAGGGAGTCTTATAGACGGCGTGGCTGCTGCTGCGTTGCCTGGGTTTCCCAAAGTACGCCTCGCACACCTTCTGAAGATCGGCAAAGCGAACGTTGGTGGGCGCTTTGCGCATTTACTCAAGGATTTTTTCGGTGCCGCTCATCATCAAATGGTATCAATAACGATACCGTACATCAATTGGCATTAATGCTCGTGCTAAAGATCGTCCGAGCGGCTTCCTGCTCGACACCAACATCGTCATCGACGTGTTGAAGCGCCGCCCGCTCGCCATGCTTTCCACCGTCAACGCAAACGCCAGTCGAATAGCTATCTCGTCAATCACGATTGCAGATTTGATGCACGGCGCTGAGAAAAGCCAACGCGTCAATGAGTGCCTGGCGGCCATCGAGGACTTCTGCAGCCGCCCGGAAGTACTGCCCTGCGGCGCCAAGGCCGCCCAGCACGACGGTGCCATACGCGCAGCCCTTGAAAAGCTCGGCCAGTCTATCGGGGTGAATGACATGCACATTGCGGGGCACGCCCGCAGCGAAGGCTTGGTGCTGGTCACCACCAACGTTGCGGAGTTCGAACGTGTGCCAGCACTCGAACTTGAGAACTTGGTGCCAGACTGCCAGTAGTTTCGTGTAGCCACCAGCACCACAGTCGCTCGAGAAGCATATCCTGACGAGCAATTCATCCCCTGCTGCGATGGGGAGTTGTTGAGATTTCTGAGCTGGGTCGCAAGTATGTCCTGCCCAGACTCGGACTTGGTTGATGCCTTTGAAGCCTTTGCTGCGCAGTGCCGGCAGGATTGCGACCGACGTGATGAACTCGAGAATGACGATTGACGTCGCAACTTTCAGTCAGCTAGTTGTCGTTACCTTGGGGCTCCCACGGCGCCTATTTTGAACATAGCCTCTCCCGTCTGGGATGTGGTTGTGCGGGTCGATTTTCGGATGGTTTGATCCGACAAACGTCTGGGGGTAACGGCCTGCGCAGCATTAAGATGCTCGATAGCCAAAGAGCCAACCATATGAAAAGGGAGTCAAGCGCGTGAACAAGGGTGATTTGATCGAGGTGGTATCTCGCGAAGCTGATTTGAGTAAGGCTGCTGCAACACGCGCTGTCGATTCGGTGTTAAAAACAATCGTTAAAACAGTTTCAAAAAAGCAAACTGTTCAACTCATCGGTTTTGGCACATTTCGTGCGATGAAGCGAAACGCCCGCAAAGGCCGAAACCCGTCAACGGGCGAGCCGCTCAATATCCCTTCATCGACCGTTCCGAAATTCACACCGGGCGGCGCGTTTAAGGAAAAGCTTTCCAAACGGTAAAGCGAAGGGGTCTTCCCCTATCGAATAAACCGCCGCTTGGTGTGGGCAAGAACGATCGAAAAGATGGATAGATCTAACGTATGGATAGATCAAATGAATAGACCGATCGTTCGATCAATACGGTGGCGGCATACGTCGTAAAGGATCGACCTCTCCCTCAAGCGGTTCGCGAGGTAAATCTTCTCCCGGATTGCGCGTCATGATCACCAGCATGTAGATCAAGATGCCAAGGGCGATCACGCCACCTAAAGCACCCATCAAGGGATTTTGAGCAAACCATTCGTCCATGTGTAGCGCTCCTTATGGTGGTCGGAGA
>VGHV01000455.1 GCA_016868095.1 Betaproteobacteria bacterium | reverse complement strand
TCACAACCCAGGGACGCGCAATCGTTGCCTCAGCGGCCTCTGGTGAAGTTTCAGCGCAAGAAGCTGCTCAACTTATTGGAGCCATCTCGAACCTAGCAAGGGTCGAGGTTCTGGACGAACTCGTAAAACGGGTAGAGCGCCTTGAACAAGCTTGAGCGCCGCATAGAAGCCCTCGAATCGAAACGGATTAGCCGCTGTGGTGAGTGCGTCGATAGGCCGTGTCCAGCCAACTTGGATTGCCCGTTAGTTCTATTTGATCAACTGATTCAAGAAGCAGAACGGCGGCGTCAGAACGGTGACCGTGAATTTGTAATCATGGCAGCCAAGGCCCTCGGGATTGAATGATAAATGTCTTGATTAAATGGCAGGCTCATTAGGACGACTCAACTCGAGCATGAGCCGCTCGAACTGGCCATACCATGTAATTAACTCTTCAGGGGATGTGTCAAACGACTCGGGCGGCCTGCCCTGATAGGCCCATGAGAGACAAGAAGCTGCGCTTGTCAAAGCTTATCGGCCGAGTCAAAATTCAAAACCCTTAAGCCCGACTTGACTTGGGCCATTCCTGACGACTGCCATCGCTTGAGCAAACCGAACCATGCTTTAGGCCCCAATCGGTGGCAGTAACCCTTCGACGATTACATTTTCAACAACACCAGCGCCAGCGCGTCGATAACTAGCGGCGGCAACATAAGCTGGCGACTCAAAACAGGCAACAGCAGCTTCCATACTTGCGAATTCAATCACCACAAATCGTGTGAAATTTTCGGGACCTTCCATGATCCGGTAAGGGCCTCCACGCGCGAGGATTTTTCCACCAAAACTGGCAATGATTTGAGGAACAAGTTCGGTATATTTTTTATACTCTACCGGATCATCGATGCGCGAACGCGCGACCCAATATGCTGGCATGATTTATTCCCCAATCGATGAATGATTCGAGATGGCGAAGCCTGTTAAGGAATAATCAGGCAGGCACCCGAGGTTCTGCCAGATTCGAGATCATGATGCGCCTGGACCACCTGTTCCAGACGGTAATCAGCGCCACGATGAACGCGCAGATGACCGTCACGCAACATGCGAAAAACCGTGCCGGCACTGTCAAGTAGCTCTTGTCTGGATGCCGTATAAGTCACGAGGGTGGGACGCGTGAAATAAAGCGAACCGAGCTTTTGCAGTTGCGCTGCCTCAACCGCCGGTGGCGCACCGGTTGTCGTGCCAAAGGATACAAAGGTACCTCGCGGTTTGAGTGCGTTGATGGAGGTTTCAAAGCTTGCCTTGCCGACTGAATCGTAGACGACATCAACGCCCTTGCCGCCGGTTAGTTCGCGGATTCGTGCAGCCACGTCCTCACAGCTTCGATCGATCACGTGGCTATAGCCATTGGCTCGGGCAAGACTACACTTAGCCTCACCCTGAGCAATACCAATCATTGTTGCCCCAAGGTGATGCCCCCATTGACCAGCAAGTAAGCCAACGCCTCCTGCTGCGGCGTAAACAAGTGCGGTCTTCCCAGTGCCAATGGGGACGCAGCGATTTAACAAATATTCCACGGTCATACCCTTGAGCAGCACGCGGGCAACATCTCCAAGTTCAACACCGTCATCAAGTTTCACCATTCGGTCGGCAGGCATGATTCGATGCGATGAATAAGCCCCAGGAGCACCACCAGCGTAGGCTACTCGATCGCCAGGTTTGAACTCATCAACACCCTCACCACAGGCCAAAACAACACCTGCAGCCTCGGTTCCAATCCCTGAAGGCAAACTAAGTGGATAAAAGCCAGAGCGGTGATAGACATCCTGATAATTTAAGCCAAGTGCCTTTTGCTCGATAAGCAGCTGACCAGCACCTGGCGCAGCAATCTCTTGCTGCTCGAGAACCATCTCCTCCGGCGCTCCCTGCCGCTTAATGCTCACCGCATTTGCATTGATCATCGCCAAGCCTCTCCAATTAAGTTCCAAAAAGTATATGATCCAGCCGAGGTCATTTGAGAAATACTTCATTCAAGCTCAGCAAAGTTCTCAATAACAGGCACAGCTAACGCTCGGCAATTTACACTAAGCGGCCTTGGTTCCTTAAAGAAAATCCACCTGGAGACAACAATGACAATGATTTCGAAAAGACCCGAACCGCATCAACAGGCTGATCTGGATCCGATTCACGTTGAAAAAAATCAATCGGGGCGCCTGGGTTCAACGCGCATGCGCGGCATGTTTGGCGCCATGATTGCACTTTGCGCTGGTTTGCTTCTGGGCGGCACTGCACAAGCGGAAAATATCCGTCTCCGAATCGCCTCGGGCCATCCATCTGCCAATGCTTATGTCAATCTGATGCAAAACTTCTTCGTTCCTGAGGTCACGCGGCGGGTCAAGGAAAGGACCTCGCATACCGTCGAGTTCGTGGAGGGTTATGGTGGTTCGATGGTAAAGGTGGCCGACACCCTCGAAGGCGTGCAGTCAGGCATCATCGATATTGGTGGGTATTGCTTTTGTTTTGAA
>VGHV01000454.1 GCA_016868095.1 Betaproteobacteria bacterium | reverse complement strand
GCATTTGATCGGTGCGACCCTGATGGGTGTTGGCGGTGTCACAGCGTTTGGCTGCACCGTTGGCCAGGGACTAAGCGCCGCATCGCTACTTGCTGTTGGCGCTGCCATCAGTCTTCCCGCCATTGCACTCGGGGCCTGGCTCGCGATGAAATGGCAGTTCAGCAGAATGTAGGGAATGCGCCTGCTCGTACTGCCCAGCCGATTAACGAGGCTGACCTGCACAACCGACTAAGCCACCTAACCCATTAACCTCGTGGGAAGCCAAGTCGAGATGATGGGCACATAGGTGACCAGAAGCAGCATGGCAAGCATGATTATAAAAAAAGTAATTGTACCCTTTAGCACTTCGGCAAGCGGTATGCGGGAAATATTACTGATCACAAAGAGATTAAGCCCAACCGGTGGCGACATTAAAGCCAGTTCCATGTTGATTACCAACATCACACCGAAGTGAATTGGATCGATCTTCAGCGGCTCAAGTAGGGGCAACACAATAGGAACAACAATCAGCAAAATCGAAAAAACTTCCAAAAACATGCCAAGAACAATGAGAAGCAAATTGACGATCAGCAAGAACTGCCAGTCGGTGATCTGATAGGTTTGCATCAGCTCGAGAACTTTTTGCGCCAATCCGGTTTCAGTAATCAAATGGCCAAAGGCAAGCGCCATCGTGATAATAATCATAATTGCCGCTGCGCTTCTGATCGAATAAACCAAAATATGAAAGAAGTCGCCGAGCTTCACACCTCTGTAAACATATAAAGCTAACGCGATCGCCACCACCGCCGACAACGCAGCGGTTTCGGTGAGCGTGACCAACCCTCCATACAAACCCCCTAAGACCACTACAGGGATCATAAGCGCCGGAATAGCACGCACTAACGCTGCAATCTTGTCTTGCATCGGCACGTCAGAGCGAACCCTATAGCCCTCTTTGCGTGCGAAGTAATACACATACACACCCATCAGCGCTGCAGCGATTAGGCCAGGTATTACGCCGCCCAAAAAGAGTCGTGGGATCGAAGCGTCGGCCAATACACCATAGACGACAAAAGCTAAGGAGGGTGGAATCAAAATACCTAAGGTACCTGCACAGGCCAAAATGCCGCCTGCAAAGCGCGGAGCGTAGCCTTCGCGAAGCATGGCCGGAATCATGATTGTTCCCATAGCAATAGCTGTCGCCACCGATGAGCCACACATCGCAGAGAAAATGGCACAGGTCAGCACGGAGACTAAGCCAAGCCCGCCAGAGACCCAGCCTATCCATGCGGTCGCCGCATCAATGAGTGCTTTGGCTACACCGCCTCGTTCCATGAAGGCTGCTGCAATAACGAAGTAAGGCACCGCCAGAAGCGTTGTTGAATTAAGTTCATCGATCACTTTCTGCGCCAGCGGCACCAGACTGCCATCGCGAGCAAACACAATGCCCGAGGTGATGCCCATCGTCAGAAAAATAGGAAATCCCAAAAAAAGCAGAATTAAAAAGAGAGGCGAAATGAGCGCAAGCATTGAATCAGTTTCTTTAGCTTGATGCGGGCTGACCAGGCCTGCGCAAGAGTCGCAAGGCAAATGCAAAAGCCATGACAAGTGCACCGGCCGGTAAGGCAGCGAAATAAATCCAAAGCGGCGTACGCAACATGGTTGTTGAGACATCACCAAAGTCGTAGGCCTGATAAGCAACCTGCCCTCCGTAATAGACCAGCATCAGCGAAAAACAAAAACCGATCGCTTCTACAGAGCGTGTTATCACTTGTTGTATCGCTACGGGAAACATATTCACAAAGAAGTCTGACTTCACGTGGCGATCCATGAGCATGAGACTTCCGAGCGATAGGAACACAGCCCAGATGATCAAATAGACCTGCACCTCGTCGACAAAATCAAAGACCAAGTGCGGAACGAAGTAACGAACAATAACGTTATAAGCGCACATCAATAGCGATGCGCTGACCAACACTCCAATGACGACGGCTTCAAGCGGATGGGCGCGGGGGACTTGATGCGCCTCCGCATCCAAGTCCGCTTGGGCTTTTTCACGCAGAGCAGCAAAAAGCCTGCTGCCCTTTGCCTCCTCATTAGACTCTTGTGGCGAGGAACTCATTCGCTCACTAACGCGGGCTCGTCACTAAAGGATGCTAGTAGCCAACACCAGCGTCGCGTAACGCTTTCATCACCTGCTCGACCACATCCTTATCCATCTTCATCTTTTCGACGAGCTCGGCCTGGCCTTGCATAAGGTTCTTGCGCATGTTTGCGATATCACCATCAGCAGGCGCAACAACCTTCAAGCCAGCCTTCTTCAAATCGTCTTCTGAAGACTTTTGCGCTTCTCCTGCCGCATCTCTCTGCCAGGCAACAGCGATGTTCCAGGACTCAATAATTGCATCCTGAACGTCTTTGGGTTGTTTTTTCCAAAACGACTCGCGAATCATTGGCACGTATTGTCCAAAATACTGCTTATCTCTGAAGGCGTATTTCAAGCCTGAGTCCATCAACTTCGA
>VGHV01000453.1 GCA_016868095.1 Betaproteobacteria bacterium | reverse complement strand
ATGGTTCTCATGACAAGCTGCTTTCAAACTTCGACCATAGGATTGCAAACGACGAAAAAATCGAAGCCCAAGATTGGATGCCAGCGGCCTATCGGAAGACGCTGCTTCGACAGATCTCTCAACATGCTCACTCCGAAGTCGTCGGTATGCTTCCGGAAGGTAACTGGATTACCCGCGCTCCAAGTTTAAGGCGCAAGGCGATTTTGTTGGCCAAGGTCCAAGATGAGGGTGGCCATGGACTGTACTTATATAGCGCTGCCGAAACACTGGGTAGTTCACGCGCTGAAATGCTCGATGCCTTACTTGAAGGTCGTGCCAAATACTCAAGCATCTTCAATTACCCCACCTTGACTTGGGCCGATGTTGGATGCATCGGCTGGCTGGTCGACGGTGCCGCCATCATGAACCAGGTCCCGCTTTGTCGCTGCAGCTACGGACCCTATGCCAGAGCGATGATTCGAATTTGCAAAGAGGAGTCTTTCCACCAGCGACAGGGCTTTGAGCTGATGCTGGCCTTATGCCAGGGTAGCGAGGGTCAAAAGCAAATGGCGCAAGAGGCCTTTAATCGCTGGTGGTGGCCTGTACTTATGATGTTTGGCCCGCCCGACGCCGACTCGGTTCACTCGACACAGACCATGCAATGGGGCATCAAGCGCATCTCAAATGATGACTTAAGACAGCAGTTTCTTGATGCGACTGTTCCACAAGCGCAATTGCTTGGTTTGAGCATTCCAGATCCAGACCTGCGCTACGACGACTCAAGCGGGCATTGGCAATGCGGCCCGATTCAATGGGAGGAGTTCTGGCGCGTCGTGCAAGGCGATGGGCCCTGTAATCGTGAGCGGCTCAACACACGCCGAATGGCCCACGAAGAAGGTGCGTGGGTTCGCGAGGCCGCCCAAGCCTATGCCCTCAAGCATGCCGGGCAACAAGCGCAAGCCCTTGGCTGAGCAAGCCCAACCGAGCAAAGGAAACCGATTCATGTCCGAGCACCCCTCAACAGACACGAGCCCCAGCGCACTTGACCCGGCGCAGCCCGCAGCGAAAGCCCCAAGAGAAACGGGAAAGAATGACCGAACAGCGAGCGATCCCTGGCCACTTTGGGAAGTGTTCGTGCGCCACCGACAAGGGCTCGAACATAAACACTGCGGCTCGCTCCATGCGGCAGATGCACAACAAGCCCTAAACATGGCTCGTGATGTCTATACCCGTCGTCAAGAAGGCATTTCAATTTGGGTAGTCCCCTCGCAGGCGATCACTGCATCGACTGCCGAACATAAGGATGCCTTTTTTGACCCGATGGCCGACAAAATCTATCGGCACCCAAGCTTTTATCGACTGCCGCAGGCAGTCGATCACATGTAATGCATCCGATTTCGGCGCTTGCCGAGACCAAGCAGCCTGCCCCTGAAGAATTTTTGCTGCGGCTTGGCGACAATGCTCTGGTCCTGAGCCACCGTCTGAGCGAATGGACAGGGCACGGCCCCGCGCTTGAAGAAGACATCGCCCTCACCAATACGGCGTTGGACTTGCTCGGGCAGGCTCGCATGCTCTACAGCCACGCCGGCCAAAACATGCAACCGGTTTGTGACGAGGATGCCTTGGCCTATTGGCGCAATGCCGAAGCCTTCAGAAACTTCACAGCGGTTGAGTTGCCCAATAGCGGTGTACATGCGGCCCGCGGAGCACTTGGCGATTACGCTTTTACGATGGTGCGTCAAAGTCTTTTTAGCGCTTATATGCTGGAGCTTTGGCCTTTGGTGGCCCAATCGGCAGACGAAGTACTGGCTGGCATTGCGATGAAGTCGATCAAAGAAACCCGCTATCACTGGCGCCATGCGAGCGATTGGACGATTCGATTAGGCGATGGCACCGAGGTCTCCAATAAGCGTATGCAACAAGCCCTGGAGCAGCTCTTTCCTTACACCAACGAGTGGTTCACATTCGATGCAATCGATGAACGCGCGCTCGGCTGTAGCGCACATGACTTAGCAACACAGCTGCGCGATCGCTGGTTCAGCCAAGTCCACGCCTTATGCAAGCAGTCCCATTTGCGCATGCCGGCCTCAAGCCAATTGCAAACTCGTGGGCGCTTTGGTGTTCATGGCGAGCACTTAAGCTTATTGCTCGCTGAAATGCAGTCCGTCGCGCGTGCCCATCCTGGTGCTTCGTGGTAAGCGAAAAACCTTGAACCCTGCCCTTGATCAACAAAGGCAGCCAGGCGATGCGCTGCTGCTTGAAGCGGTCAAGGCATTGCCTGACCCGGAGATTCCGGTGATTAGCCTAGGCGATCTAGGCATCGTGCGCGGCCTTCACCGCGAACAAGGCATATGCGTAGTTAGCATCACGCCCACTTACAGTGGGTGCCCCGCGACCGAAACGATTCGCGACGACATTCTCGCGCTACTTAAGGCAAGGGGCGAAGCCCAAGCGCAGGTTGTGATCGCTTTATCGCCCGCCTGGACCACGGACTGGATTTCGGAGGAAGGCCGCAACAAGCTCAAGGC
>VGHV01000452.1 GCA_016868095.1 Betaproteobacteria bacterium | reverse complement strand
TCATTGAGGCAGGATGGTGCGGGCAAGTGCGTATCTGCCGTACTTGCCCCCGGCCTCTTGGCCTTAGCCTGCCAGGCTAAGGCATGCTGTCTGGCTTGTACGGCTGGCATTTGGGTATTGCGTTGATCGATCAGGGACTGATGCGCCATCAATTGGGATAATGCGTTGACCGCTTGCAACTCCGTATCAAACACGGGTAAGTCCTGAGCACGAAAATAGGCGGCAACACTTGCCTGGGGCGCCGCGATCGCAAGAGGTTTAGCAGTTGACTTGCAAAGCTGTGCGGAGTCGGCTGCCATCGACGCGATGTCATAGCCTTCACCAGCGACCGGCAAGCCAATGACGAAGCCATCGGCAGCAGGGTCTCTGGCAATCACTGGCAAGATATCGCCAAACAAATTTGGATTCGATAAGAGCGCAGCCGTAATATCGATAGGGTTGGTAATCGTTGCAAATTTTGGAAGAATCCCACCCAACGCTTCAAGCGTATGCGATGCAAGGCTTGCCATACCCATGCCGCGCTGACTCGCCGCATCGGCAGCCTGTACACAAGCAGCACCCGAGTTACTGATGGCAACCAACTGCTTGCCTTTCGGCCGCCAACCTCGTAAATAGACCTCAACAGCTGCAACAAGCTCAACCATGTCGTTAGCGCGCCAAATCCCTTGGGCTTCGAGGAATGCGTCGACGACCCGATCTTCGTTGGCAAGCGCCCCCGTGTGCGAACTCGCTGCGCGTTGCCCCTCTGGTGTTCGCCCAGCTTTTAGAGCGATCATGTATATCCCCTGCTCGCGTGCGACAGCCGCAGCCTCTGCCAGATGCCAGGGATCGGGTATACCTTCTAGATAAAGTAACATCACTTTGAGTTCTGAGTCACGCGCAATAGCTGCTGCCATTTCGCATACCGTAACGTCTGCATCATTTCCTGTAGCAATCGAGTAGCGTACGCCGATGCCACGTTGCCTGAGCAACCCATAAGGCACTACGCTCATCGCACCGGACTGACTGACCACAGCAACGGGACCGTCCTTGGGTGCCGCCTCAATAAACATGGTTGAAAAGCTTGCCACCATGCCATTGCTGAAATTCGCCATGCCCTGTGTATTGGGCCCGATGATTCGCATGCCAGCCTCTGCAGCGATAGCGAGCATACGCTGCTGTCTTTCCTTTCCGGCATCATCGGTCTCACCGAATCCTGAGCTCATCACAATCGTGTTTCGTACACCCGCCTTCGCGCAACGACGGACCGAATCAATAGCAAGCTCACCGGGCAAGGCAACGATGGCCAAATCAGGTGTGCGATCGATCGCCTCAATCGATGGCGCAGTTCGATAAGCTTGAATTTCAGAACGATCTGCGTGGATCGGCGTCACAATGCCGGAAAAACCGCATTGTCTGAAGAACTTGAGCGGTCTTCCCCCAATCTTGTTCGGATTCTCCGAGGCACCGAACATAACAATCGAGCGCGGGTTAAAAGCTGCAAGCAAAGACGCGCGGCGGTCGTCGACAGCAGATTCAAGGGATGACTTCAAGCTCATGGCAAAGGCACTCCGGAGGCTGGCAAAAATAAGAACCTTGACACGAATTGACCAAGAGCAGCATCCAGCCTATTCCGTTTACAGGTCGCATCGGCGCAAAGCGATGCAAGCGATCGTTAAGCATGATCAAAGCCGACTTCCAGATCGCTAGAACTTGAAATACCTGCCGTTGACCTTCAGGCACGGCCATGCGAATAATCGACCAAGGCCTTGCAACCGCAAGTTAAAGCTCAGCCACAAAGGGGTACATCATGAAGATGCGTTGGTCAGTCGTTGCGACAAGTTTTATCTTGGGTCTTGGGTTAATTGCTTCAGAAGCACAAGCCCAAAGTCCTAAAACTTATAAGATTGGCGCCATCCTTGCCATGAGCGGCGGGGCAAGTTGGTACGGCACGGTGATGAGCCAGGGCATTCAACAGGCAGTGGCAGAAATCAACGCAAAAGGCGGCGTTAATGGCGTGCCACTTGAGGCCGTGATCGAGGACCACAAAAGCGGCAATGCACAGGAAGCCGTATCGGCCATGAACCGCTTGATGTCCATTCACGGCGTCAAGATGGTGATGACATCTTTTACTGCACCAACCCAGGCGATCGCGCCGCTAGCAGACCAGAACAAAGTCTTTTTGATCAATGGCGGCGGCGTATCAAACTCGCTGGTTGGCGTATCGAAGTATATTGTTCATAACCGTTCGCTGGCCGCTGATTTAGGCCGCGGTGCAGCGCTCCAAGCCAAAGCACTCGGTGCAAAGAAAATTGCCGCCATCCAATGGAAAAACGATGCAGGCGACAGTATCGTCAAAGTTGTTCATCCCGCATGGGAAAAGTCAGGCGGTAGCGTCGCTGCCGTTGAGGCGGTGCCACAGGGCATTACCAACATGGACACCCAAATCGCAAAAATCAAGGCGTCCAATCCTGACGCCATCATGCTTTGGATGTTCAACCCTGAAGTCGGACTCGCACTTAAGCGGATTC
>VGHV01000451.1 GCA_016868095.1 Betaproteobacteria bacterium | reverse complement strand
GGTCGAATCGGAAGTGAAAGCCGCCCCGGCGTGATGCCAGCCAAACTTCACGAAGCGGGGCTTGGAGATTGATGACCATTTTCGAATCGTCATCGAAAGTCAAACGCAGTACCGTGCCCTCCAAATCACTATCCCAATCGGCGCCGCTATCATGCATAGCATGCTCGAGTTGTTGCTCGATCTTGGCAAGCAAGGCCAGGCCTTGTCGCTCGAAGTCTGAGTCGCTCATGCTAACCTCGTCTTCATCGTACTCAAGATAAAGATGCCGATTGTAGGCAGGGTGCAGGCAAACAACCCTTTCGCTGTCATGCTCTGATTGATTCCACACTGAATGTCCCGCTTTATGTCTCGACTGATCCGATTGTTCACCCTCATGATGGCAAGCCTGATGCTCAGTGCTTGCATGACGTCTTGCGGCCAACGCGGCCCTTTAAGCCTCCCGCCGCAGGGACAAGTGAAGTAATGCAAGACGACTTTGCCCATTTGCCCTGGCTCTCGCGCACCGAACGCGGGCTTTGCGTTGAGTCGATCGCGCTCACCGATATCGCTGCGCAGCACGGAACACCTGCCTGGGTCTACTCCAAACAAGCACTAAGCAAGCATTGGCAGGCCTTTGCCGATGCCTTAAGCGGTCGAAAGGCCTTGATCTGCTATGCGATGAAGGCCAACCCGAATCTCTCAATCCTTCGTTTTTTCGCCGAGGCGGGTGCAGGTTTTGACATCGTCTCAGGCGGCGAACTTGCCCGGGTTCTTCAAGCGGGTGGATCAGCCTCAACCATCGTGTTTTCGGGGGTTGGTAAACGCCGCGACGAAATTCGTGATGCACTCACGGCAGGCGTGAAGTGTTTTAACGTTGAAAGCGCAGCCGAGTTGCGTCGGATCGGGGCGATTGCTGCCGATCTGGGTCTTCGCGCGCCGATCTCACTTCGAGTCAACCCAGACGTTGATGCCAAAAGCCATCCCTATATTTCGACCGGGCTCAAGGAAAACAAGTTCGGTATTGCCCACCAAGAAGCACTTGCGCTCTACCGTGAGGCAGCGAAACACCCTGGTTTAAAGGTCGTAGGTATCGATTGCCATATTGGCTCGCAAATCACCGACATGCCCCCCTTTATGGCGGCGCTCGAGAAGTTGCTCGAATTAATCGAGCAACTTCACAGCCAGGGTATAGCCTTATCGCATCTCGACTTGGGCGGCGGACTCGGTATTCGCTACACCGATGAAGATCCACCCTCACCGGCAGCCTTCATGCAAAGCATTGTGGATAGGATCGAGCGTCATCCCCAGGCCCGAGAAATGGAGTTGATTTTCGAATTCGGACGGGCTCTCGTGGGCAATGCCGGCTTGTTGCTCACAAGGCTGGAATACGTTAAACAAAATGGTGATCGACTTTTCGCGGTGGTCGACGCTGCGATGAACGACTTGATCAGGCCCGCGCTTTATGAGGGCTATCACCCCATTATAGAAGTTCATCCAACTACCGGTGAACCCAAGCTATACGACGTCGTTGGGCCGGTTTGCGAATCGGGCGACTGGTTAGGAAAAGCGCGCTCGCTTAGGCTTGGGGTTGAAGACGATTTACTGGCCATTCTTTCGGCAGGTGCTTATGGCATGGCCATGAGTTCCAATTACAACGCCAGACCACGTGCTATTGAACTCTTGGTTGATGGCACTAGCCTTCGTGTGATCCGCGAGCGTGAAACCGTTGCCTCACTTTGGCAAAGCGAAGTCTGACTAAGAGCAATCCGATAAGCAAGGCCGACCAGGGCCCCGCCTCTGAGAAATCGTTTTTGCCGGCTTTATGCCAGAGGTAATGCAAAACAACCAGGATAGCCAAAGCGTAAATACTTCGATGTAAAGGTTTCCAGCGCCTGCCAAGCCTGCGTTTGGCCCAAGTTGGCGAGCTTGCAGCCAAGACGCTTAGGATCAACCAAGCGGCCATGCCAAGGGCGATAAAAGGCCGAGTGATTAAATCCTCGGCCATCAAGTCAGGATCGAGACCCTGATCGAACCACGCCCAGCACAAAGCATGCAAGCTGCCGTAAAAAAAACATGCAAGACCAAGGCTTTGCCTTGCCGCAATCCAACGGTTGGATCGGGTCCAACGCATCAATGGCGTCATGCTTAGTGTTGCAGCAAGCATGACCAGGGTCCAAGTGCCGCTTGAGCGGGTCAAAAATTCAACCGGGTTGGCGCCGAGCTCATCCTGGCTGATTAAATAAACCCACCGTGCGAAGGGAAGACTCGCCAAAAGCCAGACAAGGCGCTTTAGGGCTTGGCTTGGATTTGCCAAGCGCGAGATCAGGCTTGGCAACACTAGAAAAACTTACGCAAATCCATCCCGGCGTAGAGCCCTGCAACCTGATCGGCATAACCATTAAACATTAAGGTCTTGCGTTTACGACTCAAGAGCCCATCCTCGCCAATGCGGCGCTCACTTGCCTGCGACCATCGTGGGTGGGCAACCTCGGGATTCACGTTGGAGTAAAAACCATATTCGCGTGGCGCTGATTGCATCCAGCTATTGATCGGCT
>VGHV01000450.1 GCA_016868095.1 Betaproteobacteria bacterium | reverse complement strand
CTAAGCAATTACTAAGAACCCGGGCCGGCCTCAAAAAGACCGGCAATCTTGCGCCAAGTCAGGACGACCTGGCTCAGGCTGTCGGCAGTCCAGTGGCGGTCCCGGCAAACACAAGCCTAACGAGCAAAGACTTAAGCACACGTTCAGGTACGACCAATCAGGAAGCGGGTGTCGATGAAGACGATTTACTCAAGATTGATGGTAACAAGATTTATGCCTTGCAACGGGCTGCCTGGGGAAATGAAGGCTTTGTAAGTGATCGACTCCATGTTTATCAGCGTGCTGCCGACGGAAGCCTATCGAAGCCAGACATACTCAACTTACCAAGTGATGCAAACAACGACGTCGCGATGCGAGGTATGTTGAATGTGGAGGGTTCTGGAAAGATCGCTTTGATTGGGGAAACCAACCGCTTCATTCCGTTTATCGATTGTGCGCCCAATAGCCTTTGTGCTCGTCCTGCTTTGGTCGTGAGCGAAACACAGACAATCCTTCAATGGGTTGACGCTTCAACCAACACCCCAAGGCTAAGTGAACGATTGACCATGGATGGCCAACTCGTGGGCGCAAGGCAGATTGAAGACCATATCTACTTAACGCTAAGGCATCGTCCGAAGGTCGCTGCCGATCAGCTCCCTATCGATACAAAGCCTGACGCACTTGAAGCGGCTATTAACGCTCTAAAAATCAGTGAGCTCTTGCCGAACATTCGAAGCACCAATGGTCAGGTGCGTCCACTTGTCGCCGAATCGGACTGCTATTTGCAAACTGCTAACAGTGCCAGCGATATTCAGGTCACCGTCATGATTGCTTGGCGCATCAGCGATCCTCCTGACCGCTGGACAAGTCGCTGTTTTTTTGGCGGAACCCAGGCGATCTATATGTCCCCCCAAAATCTGTATTTCGCAACCTCCCGTAACCAATCAAGTTGGGTCGATGGCACCTTTCGGTTCAGCGATCAAATGCGTACCGATATCCATCAATTCGCCATTAGCGGAGGCTCAATGAAGTACATGGGTTCTGGCGAGATCCCCGGCCACCTTGGCTGGGATCCACAGCGTGCTGCCTACCGAATGAGCGAACATCAAGGCGATCTTCGCGTCGTCAGCTTCACCGGAACGCAAGGGTGGCTTACGCTTGCTGACGCAGCGAGTCAGTCAAAAGCGGCCTCACCTGCGACGCTCAGCATCCTTAGACCCCAGTCCACTACGGGTAAGCTTCAACTCATCTCGGCGCTTCCCAATGCGAAGTTCCCTAACCCGCTAGGCTTACCCGGAGAGCAGCTTTACGGTGTGCGCTTTGAATCAAAGCGCGCTTACCTCGTTACCTTCAGGCAAACCGATCCGCTTTACATATTAGATCTTTCAGATCCGCTTGATCCACGCATGATGGGGGAGCTGAAAATGCCTGGCTACTCGGACTATCTTTTCCCGTTACCGGGCAACTTGCTGCTTGGCATCGGCAAGGATGCCACCGACAATGGTCAAGTGCTAGGTGTGCGGGTTGCCTTAATCGATCTAAAGATGCCATCGTCTCCGCGTGAACTTCAAGTACTCAATTTTGGTGAGCGGGGAAGTAGTTCAGGGCTTGATTATTCGAGCCACGGCATCAACCTGCTACAGGTGGGCAATATCACTCGCGTTGCACTCCCATTAAGTCTGGCTCAGCAGTCGGGATCAAACTACATCCAAGGCCTTCAAACGATCAGTATTGATGTAGATATTGGAAACATGAAAGCCCACAAGTGGATGGCTTCAACGGCATCAACAGGCTGGACCGATATAAGTAATGATCGAAGCGCACAAATTGGCGACTTTGTGTACTACTGGTCTCAGAACCAGCTTTGGGCCTATCGGTGGTAAGACTTGCAACGAACATCTGTCCGCTTAGGTCGGTGATCCTGCGTTATCGCATAGCCTTGATCTACCGAGTCGCAAGCGAGATTATTCGGTGCTCGTCGTTTCAACACTAATACCGGTCTGCACACGCCATGCCACATTCGTTAGATTATATCTATATATATGAGATCGATATATTGATGTGAATATGTGCTAGGGCGGTGGAACTCTTAGCGAGGGATCTACCTCACGCCCATTCGATTTGCGAGGTAAATCTTCCCCCACATTGCGCGTCATGATCACCATCATGTAGATCAAGATGCCGAGGGCGATCACGCCACCTAAAGCACCCATCAAGGGGTTTTGAGCGAACCATTCGTCCATGTGTAGCGCTCCTTATGGTGGTCGGAGATCGTCACAAGAAATGGGAGAGATTTGCCCTTCTTGGCGAGGGCTAACCCATTAATCTAGTCCTTACCTGACCGCTACATCAAGACCATTCATCCACTTGGAGTGAGCCGACGAAGGGCAAAACAAGCTGTTAAATCGATTTGATCAGGAACAATTTCAGATCAAGGGCTAAGCCTATGATTTTGCACATGCCGCCGTTGGTCGGTTTCCCGATTGCTGCGTTGCGACACCCCGTTCTCCCTCATTTGGGCGCTTGACCTTGGTGAATCGCAGGCCTACATTAAAGCCATCGC
>VGHV01000449.1 GCA_016868095.1 Betaproteobacteria bacterium | reverse complement strand
CACAATTTATTCCGGCAGATTCCAGCTGAGGCCAAACCCTTGGTCGAAGCGATTGACCAGTTACTAGACCGACTTAGTGCTGCGAAAGAGCTTCAGGATCGATTTATTGCCGACGCAGCACATCAACTCAAAACCCCACTGGCAACAATTATTACGTATAGCGAACTGCTTGAACGCAGTCAACTCAATCAAGAGCAGCGCACAAGTCTAGCGAATTTACAGGCGGGGTCCGAACGACTATCGCGTATCCTCAAACAATTGCTGGCCTATCTGCGCAACTCCCAAGAATCACCCCGAGCGCTTGCAATGCAAGAGGTCAACTTATCAGTGCTTGTTCAGGAGGCAGCGCTAGCGTGGGCACCACGCGCGATTGCCAAAGACCAGGATTTCGGCTTGGGTGTGATAGTTGCCGATCAGCGAGTGTTAGCTGACGCGACACGACTGCGCGAAATGCTCGATAACCTGATTGATAACGCTATACGTTATAGCCCTCAAGGCAGTCAGATTAGTCTTTCGCTTCTGGCTGCGCCCACGTGCTGCATTCAAGTCGAAGACAGTGCTCCAGCGATTCAAGCCTCATAACGCGTGCGGATTTTTGAACGTTTTTACCGCATACCAGGTACCCGTCAGCAAGGTAGCGGCTTAGGGCTCGTAATCGTGCGCGACATCTCAGCACTGCATAGAGCAAAGGTTTTTGTTAAGGCTCGAGCCCATGCACAGGGCAATTGCTTTGAAGTTGTTTTTCCAGTGCACGGTCCGCATAAGGATGCTTCTCTGTTCTAGCGAAGTATTGCGTTTATTTATTGTTCATGTTTTGTTTATGTTGATGCCATTCACCAGTTAGCTTCAGTGCATGTCATGACGCTAGCCTGCAAGCATCACTTGTAGGGGAACTGTGGCATGGACATGCTTTCAACATCGGCCTTTTGGGTTGCGCTTGCGCAGATCATGGTCGTGAATATTATGCTAAGCGGGGATAACGCTGTCGTGATCGCGCTTGCAAGCCGATCACTGCCTCCAAAGCAGCAAAAAAATGGCAATTCTTTTTGGTAGTGGTGCCGCCATTGTACTAAGAATTGTACTTACATTCTTCGCTGTCATGCTGATGGAGCTGCCTTATTTGAAGCTGGTCGGTGGCTTGGCCTTGCTTTGGATTGCAACAAGTATGCTTAATTCCAATAACGGCGAAGGCGAGCTTGAGTCGCATTCAAACTTATGGGCAGCGGTTCGAACAATTCTTGTTACAGACTTCATCATGAGCTTAGACAACGTTATCGGCGTTGCCGCGGCTGCCAAGGGTAATTACGTCTTGCTGGTCGTCGGTCTGGCCTTGCGCATTCCTCTGATTATTTATGGAAGTCAGATCATTCTGAAACTCATGGAGCGCTTTCCACTCATTATTTTAGGTGGTGCGGCGCTTCTCGGGTGGGTTGCTGGTGACATGATGATTGCTGATCATGTGCTTGAGCCCTACCTAGCATCGCACAGTGCGCTTGCTCACTGGCTCGCGCCAGCACTTTGTGCGGTTGCGGTGGTGGTGGTGGGCAAGTGGCTCGACATATGGTCGCATGCGGCTCGACAATCCCATACGCAAACCGAGGAGTCTACTGTCACATTCGGGCCAGCAAGCGATGCAAACGGTACTGATTCCAACCGGGCTGGGTCTTGACCCCGAGGCGCTTCAAAGCCACTTGAAGCGCCTGCACCATTACGGCGGAGTTCGTGTGCACCTATTATCGGTGCAACCGCGTTATAACGGTCATGTGCGTATGTACCTCGGTGAGGCTTTGGTTAAAGCCGTGATTCGTAAGGATGCCGAGCGTGAGTTTGCGCCCTGGCGAGGTCTGCTTGAGGGGGCCGCCATTCCTTACTCGCAACACATCGAGCTTGGTATAAAAGCAGAGACGATTGTGCGTTTTGCCCAGCAAATTCGCTGCAGGCGTATCGTCTTGGGAAAAGCGCCTCAGAGCTGGTTAAGGCGTGTCCTTAGAGGCGCGCTTAAGGGCCGTTTACTCGAGATCGCTCGGGCCTTGGGCATTAAGCTAGATCTGTGCGACAAGGTTCATCCGCCGCAAGTACAACGCATTACAGGAGCGTCATCGCCGAAAGGTGCAGAAGTGTTAGGCTCGAAGCGATGCGAGTGGTTTTGCTTTTACTCGCCCTTTATGCGGGCGTCTGCAGATCGGTCGGCGCGTTAGAGCCTCCCGAACCCCTCGTTGTATCGGCAAGCAGGCGCCCCGAGCCGCTTTGGGAGACGCCGGCTGCCCTTTCGGTCATTGGTGGTGAGCAACTAGACGGTGCAGGCCCTCGGGTTCAGGCTGCAGAAGCCCTGCAAAGACTGCCGGGCATGCTCGCTGCAGATCGTGGAAACTATGCGCAAGACCCACAACTCTCTGTGCGAGGCTTTGGTGCACGGGCTGCATTTGGTGTGCGGGGTATCAAACTAATCAGCGACGGTATTCCGGCTTCTATTCCTGATGGTCAGGGCCAGGCTTCGAGTTTTGCACTTGGCTCAGCTGATCGCATCGAGGTCTTGCGTGGGCCGATG
>VGHV01000448.1 GCA_016868095.1 Betaproteobacteria bacterium | reverse complement strand
TTCAAACCTTTGACGCGGGGCCTTCGCGACGTTGGGTGTGGCGGCAAGCGGGTGGCAGGCAGGCGACCTTTGATGCGACGGGCAGGCTTAAAGGTTGGCGATCGCCGCTTGGTCAACGCCTAGATCTGGACTACAGCGCCACAGGTCGACTGATTGAAATCACCCACAGCAAACAAAACCAAACTGGAAGTTTGAAAAAGTTAGCAAGCATTCACTTGCAATGGGATGCCCAACAGCGGCTGATTTCGGCGGTTGAACTCAAAGAAGAACGCGAAAACGCAAAGCCCTTGTTGATGGCGCGTTGCCAATATCGATACGCTGGCGAGGCCTTGGACGCGCCTCTCCTAATTGCTGCTTCGTGCACGCGGACAGGCCAGGCCGATCGCAACTGGTCAGAGCAGTACTTTTATGAAGATCAGCGCTTTGGCGAAGCCCTCACGCGTGTCCGTCAACAAGGACCTCATCAAGCCCCGCTTGAAGCGAGCTATGTTTATGATGAGTCAAAGCGCGTCATCAAAAGCCAGGGTTTCGGTGAAGCTGCACATGAAGCGCTCACGATTACCTACAGCACACCAACGGCTAATGAGGCCCCTTGGCGTCGACTTCAACGACAAGGGCAAAGCGTTGAATACCGCTTGGAGGCATCTGCGGGCCGAGGCGGTTTTGCTTCGATGAAGCAAAGCTTAGGACATTGGCGCCGCCAAAACGATGGACCCTGCGCGCGGTGCCCTGATCTTGCTTCTAAGCATGAAATGCTGCGCGACCGAGTCGGGCGGGTCGTCGAGCTTCGTGATGCAAAGAGCAAGCAATGGCTCGAGCGGCGGCGCTATAAGACTGAGGACGCTACCGAACTTCCTGTCGAGATACAGCGCCCGAGCGTTCGCGATGGGGCGTTCGCAAGCAGTCGATTTGAACGCAACCCGCAAGGCCTTGTCCTGGCGATCGAACACCAAGGGTTTTCACCAAAGGGAAGCCCGACAGCATTTGAAGCGATTCAGCGGCGGATCCGGTTTCGTTACGCCAACGATGGCAGTGGCATCCTCTCAGGCTTGATGGATGATGGATCGGGTGAAACCCTCGAGCCCAAACAGTTGGCCCTTGCTTGGGTCATCCCTGGCCGGCAACTTCAAGGGCTAACTTGGCGTGACAGTGCGCGTTATAGCGACGATTTCGGGCGAGTCGTATCGATTAAGCATCCAGACGGCCGTTGGTCAAACGCAAGCTACGACGCGCGAGATCGGCTGCTTGAACAGCAAGGAGCCGATGGCAAACGGATGAGCCTGCGCTGGAATGCCTCGTCCAATCCGGTGGAGAAGGACTATGGCGAAAGTGGGCGCTCACTTTTTGAATGGTCTAAGCAGGATGATCACAAGGCGCTTTTGCTATCCGCAAGGCGCGAAGCAGCCTCGACGAAGGGTCCGACGATGGAAATCCATTGGGCTTACGATAAAGATCAGCGCGTGATCAAGCGCAGTCATCATGTTGGCAGGCATCGTTTCAACTGGAACATCAGCCGCGATCACCAAGGGCGCGTTGTGAAAGAGCAGCTGCCTGACGGTGCAAACCTAATCTATCGCTACGATGAGCACGGGCTACTTGCTATAAGTTACCAGCAAGGTCTGGGCTCGATAAGCCAACATCTTTATCAGCGTATCGACGAGCGATCACGCAAAGACCAAGACCTCAAGGAGCAGCTTCGCTACACGCAACGTCATGCGGATCGATCCCTTGGCGAACAATCACCTGCTGTTGGCGCAACAGATGGGTCCATCGCTTATCGATTAGGCAATTTCGTCGTGCGCTGGCAGCAAAAGCCTGGCAGTAGCGGCGAGCTACAAGCGCTAGAAGTTGAGGGACTTGCCAAGTGGATACTTCATCCCGAATCATCAAGACCCGAATCATCAAAAACCCAAGCATCAAAACCCCACGCGGCAAGCAATCCCTCGCTCACACAAGGCCTAGCGCGCAACACAAAGCCCGCAAGGCCCGAGCACTCCGAAGCACCCGCAATTGCCAAGACCTTTCGCTACGATGGCGCGCAAGCTTGGTTGGGCGATCAGCAAACCACCATGCACTACGATCCGCTTGGTCAACCAGCGCTACTTTCGGTGCAAGACCGACCCGGGCAGATCATGGTCATGGACGGTTGGCGGCAACTGCTTTTGGCCGATGAAGCTAAAGGCCTCCAAGCGCTGGTTGTGTGGCATGGCGCACTTCCAATTGCTTGGATCGAATCGGGGCGCGTCTACCACCTGGCCGTCGACTGGCGCGGCGCACCTGTTCTTGCCTTTGACAGCACAGGCAAAGTTCACTGGAAAGCCAATTATCTTCATCCGCTGCTATCGGAGATCAAGCATGGAAATGGCAGGCGGAAAATCGCAGCACGCGGCCTTAGCGATCGGTTCATCACCGACCGGCCAAGGATCAATTTGGGGGTCCCGGGGCGCATGCTTGCCAACGAACAACTCGCCCAGAGGGACCCTCGCCTATAAACGCTGCAATTTGGCGCTAACCGAGTCCTTGATGCCGAGTCCCAGCGCTTTTTGCAAGCCGATCCGCTTGGGGCCG
>VGHV01000447.1 GCA_016868095.1 Betaproteobacteria bacterium | reverse complement strand
TCCGCGGCGATGCGCCAGTCCACCTTACGCACGTGCACGACATAGCTGGCTAACCACATGCGGGCATGGTTGTGCAGATAGCCAGTTTCGTACAAGGTGCGTACGGCCATATCAATGACAGGTACATCGGTTGCTGCTTGACGAATATCGCAAGGCAGCGTGTCAGCGTAGCTTGCGTGAGGCAGCGGGCCTTCGTGTAGAGATTCAAAAATTTCATTACCTCGAAACGCCCACACATGACGGAAGTATTCCCGCCAGCCCAGCTCAAATACGAATTTGTGTTGTATGTCTAACGGGTGCTTGGCAGTTACACCGGCTAGAACCTCAGGCAAGCTGATCAGGCCATGGGTAATGTAGGGCGACAGGCAAGTGACTGCGCCATCGATTGCGTTACGGCTGCGAGCGTAGTCATTAGGACGAACTGCATCGAGGCGTGCTAATGCGGCTTGGCGGGTCGGCGGGAACATATGAAGTCTCGTCATTGAGAAATCCCAACTTCACCGCGGCGTATGGCGTCGGCACGAACAGTGACGGCTTGTTTTTGGCTCTCCGTCATACGCACTAAACTCTTGACCTGCAAAGCCATGCGTGCGTTCCTAGCAAGCAATGTTTCGTGTCGCATCAAAAAATCCCAATACAGCGTGGTGTAAGGACAGGCGCGTTCACCCTCACGCAGCGCCGGGTCATATCGGCAGCCCTTACATGGCCCGCCCATACGCTGGATGTACTTGCCCGTCGCGACATAGGGCTTACTTGCCATGAGTCCGCCGTCCCCGTATTGGCTCATTCCTAGGGTGTTGGGTAATTCCACCCACTCAACTGCATCCACATAGACCGACAAATACCAAGTGTGAACTTCCTGTGGTCTTACACCCAGAAGTAGGGCATAAAGGCCCGTGACCATTAAGCGTTGAATATGGTGCGCGTAGCCGTGCTCAAGCGTCTGCTTGATAGCATCGCGCAAACAAGCCATGTCCGTGTGGCCGGTCCAAAACCAGGCTGGCAATGCTTCTTGCGCATCTAAAGCATTAGTCTCGATGTAACTGGGCATTTTCGTCCAGTAGATACCACGCACATACTCCCGCCATCCCAGGATCTGACGAATGAACCCCTCAGCGCTTTGAAGCGGCGCATGACCAGCACGGTAGGCAGCCTCAACGGCTTCAACCACCTCGCCCGCACTTAGCAATTTTAGGTTCATGGCTGAGGACAGCTGCGAGTGATAAAGCCAAGGCTCGCCAGGCCATAGAGCATCTTCATAGCGACCAAATAGAGGCAGACGCTCGTCAACAAATCGTTGCAACGCTTGTAAAGCTTGACTTCGCGTAACTGGCCAGGCAAAGCTTTCGAGCGTGCCGGGGTGGGTGGCAAATTGGGTGTCAACCAGCGTAATGACCTCTTGCGTGACGGCGTCAGGCTTAAAGGTTGCGCGGGCAGGAATTGGGCCGGGGCCTTGAGGCCCAAAAGCTTCACGGTTGTCCTCATCGAAATTCCACTGACCGCCAGCGGGTTTGCCATCGTCCATCAGGATGTTGTGGCGTTGTCGTAGCTCGCGGTAGAAGAACTCCAAGCGTAACGACTTGCGACCGCTAACGTGAGCTGCAAAATCTCGTACTGTCGTAAAGAAGTGGCGATCTTCGCGGATCTCCAGAATTAATCCGGCCGACTCTACAGCCATCTTCAGTTGTTGTAATACTCGCCAATCGCCTGGCATTGTCATCACAACGCGCTGAGGCAAAAGCTGCACTAGATCAGCCCGCAGTTTAGCTCCAATACTTCGAAGGTCGGCGCTAGCGCTGGTGTTGTCGAGCCGGTGGTAGATAAGCGATCTTCCCTTTTCGCGAAGCGCTTGTGCAAAGTGACGCATAGCGCTCAAAAACAGTGCAATACGCTGCTTACTCGACCAAATATGGGTTGATTCTTCGTAAGCTTCGGCCATCCATACAGCGTCTTGAACCGCATCAAATCCGTCAAACGCTGCTGCCTCCAAATCAAGCTGATCGCCTAGCACCAAAACTAGTTGTCTTACAGGGTGCATGTTGGCATTTACAGTCGTTGTTGCAGTATGCGGTGTGACTGAAGGTGGCTTTGTAGTCGCCTGCTCATAGGTGTTGGATTAGAGCTGATTGCTTTGGACGAAGGCACCGTGGCTGACTCAACAAACCTTAGCCTTTTTTGGCCCATGCGCTGCACCAACCTTTGCCTGCAACTTGCTTGCCTGCAAATAATGGGCAACCGCCCCATGCATCGCTTGCTTTGCCTTGGTACAGGGCACAGTTGGTGCAAACCTGACCAGTTGCGTATTTGGGATACTTTTTGGTGTCAGTCTTAGTGGCATCAGCAACGTAGCCCAATGCCGATGCCTGCGGGTCTTTCTCATCAAGCTTTGCTTGACTGTGGGCAGATGTAACTAAAACCGAGCTGCTGGCGGCCAGTGTTATAAAAAAAGTGCGTCTATTTAGGTTCATGATGGATCCAAGTGGAGTCAAGCCAGGGATTTTCAATGAGCACCAAGGGCTTGATTTCTTGGCACCTCAGGGCAACTGCAACTTTTGAACCACCCCTTCGGA
>VGHV01000446.1 GCA_016868095.1 Betaproteobacteria bacterium | reverse complement strand
TTGCGCTTAACCCCGATGGCTCTTGGAATCCCGTAATCATGGCGCGCTGACCTTCGAGCTCACAGCGATTATTTTCATAGCGAATTGAACGAAGATTTGACACGGCGATTACTTCACCCTGCTGCTCGGGCCGAACGCAAATCGCAACCTCAAGCGCACAGCTTGTGTGATGCGGCTTTTCGATCGAATAGGCTTGAGCAGGCTCTCGAGCGCTCGCTGTTGCTTGACTGCCAAACCAAAGGCTTGTGTTGATAGCAAGCGCCTTGCCGCAAGCGCCCGCCTGCTCCGATTGCTCATTGATCGCTTGATCAACTGCCAAGGATTGCTGCTGAATACAATCGGCTGCCTCATGACCCGCTTTTATCCGAGCTAATGGCAAGGCAAAACCATCGATGAGCGCAAGCGCAAACGATAGCCATAAACTTAATAACGGTATAAGGAGACCGATCATGGCAAACACTCTTGACGCAGCTTGAGCCCATCAATCACCTCCACGCAAGACTGAGGGGCGGGCTCGCGCCTCTCAAAAGGCTGCGCCTGAGCAGGACTAGCGGGCTTTGAGACCCTTGCAGCCCTTGTCGTCATTTCAAAAGCTCCGGGATGCTTTGCAGCATCAAGACGCGAAGCGCTTTTGCTAGGTTTGTCGTTAGCCCAAAGGCTCGCTGAACTTTGCCCTGAGCTTTGCAACAAACGGCTATCACCGTCAGCGCGAAGGCTCAAGCTCATCGCACCAAGCTGGCGGGCATGTTCGAAGCGTTCCTGATCTTCAGCCTTAATTTCCAGAGTAACAATAGAGCTTGCTCTTGGTCGCCCCTGATCATTTTGCGCCTCACGATCCACGGCAAGCACAAGCACATCTTGAATCAGACTTCGAGTTTTTGCGGGACTATGGGTACTCAGACCCGCAAGTCCCGCGGAAGCCGAGCCAGGAAGGTAAGCGATCACATCGACGCGATGGCCTGGCTGCACAAAGCCATTTACGCCACTAGCTTCGCTCACCTTAAGGCTGATCGCCCGATGGCCAAGGCTAATACGCTGTACGCGATTACATCGACGCGATGGCCTGGCTGCACAAAGCCATTTACGCCACTAGCTTCGCTCACCTTAAGGCTGATCGCCCGATGGCCAAGGCTAATACGCTGTACCAAACCTGTTGCAGCTCCCACGGGAGCAAGCTTGCCAAGCAAAATCGGTTCACCAGCTTGCAAGCTTGCGTTGAGCACACGCCCTTCGACGCCAGCGGGATCAAGCACTGCGCCTTCGGGTAATGCGTCGGAGGGCCAAGCACTCATCCTGAAGTCAAAGGGACCAAGCGCCTCGCCCTGGTTTAAGCCTCGCAAGGCGACCAGCACAGGGGTGCTCGACCGTTGACGCTCAGCTTCGAGCGCATGTTGATGCCAGCGACTCATGCCGAAGGCACCGCCAAGCGCTAGGCAAAGGCCAAGCGCACCCACCCAAAAGGCCTTGCCTTGCATGGCGCTTCTAGATGCCTAAGCCAACACCAAGTTGATCGAGCTTGAGCTTTAATGCCCCACCAAGTGTTGTGATCGTGCCAACAATGACCAGCGCGATCAATGCAGCGATCAGACCATACTCAATGGCGCTAGCGCCGAGCTGCTTGGACTGTTTGGCAAAACGCGAGACGCCGCGCATGCGATGCCCAAGACTTTTAGCTGCTGCTTGTGGGGATACCGGATTAGGCTGCGCAGCCAGGGGCTGCGAGGGCTTTGGATTGAAAAATGGGAAGCTAGCTTGCGATGCTTGATTGAGATCTTGCTTAGACACAGTCTTCATAAAAGTTCCTCGAAAGATTGAAAAACAAGGATCCGGCATATCGGATCAAACCCTTTGTCTGCCGCAAATGCTTGCGAGCAATCACAAAGTCATGAGTTTTTCAATCAGTCTTACGACCGTCAATCAGTCTTACGACCGCTGCTAAGCCCATTGAGGCAGTCAGCATCATCGAGGAGCCAAAACCTGAGCAAGCAAGCGCCGAACCAGCGTCGGCGCTCGCTCGGTGGCCGCGCCAAACCTCTGAGGAATGAATGGCGGTTACAGCAAAGGGCTTTTGAAGATCCCTTGGAAAATCGTAGTGCTTTCGGAGCCGTGCTCGAACATTAGCAAGCAATGCATCTTGCGTGGTGAAGGCCAAGTCCTGCGCCTTCAATAAGAGCGGATCAACACGCCCCCCAGCGGCTCCACAGACCACCATTGGCGTAGCGCGTCTGTGCAAATACGCAATAAGCGCCGCCTTGACTGAAACCTGATCAATCGCATCGATGAAGCCATCGAAGGAGAAGTCGAGCCTATGCTCCAAATTATCGAGAGGAGGAGTCGAGCCTTTGCTCCAAATTATCGAGCGTTAGGAAATCATCAATTAGCTGCACGTCCATATCGGGGCGGATGTCTCGAAGTCGCTCTGCCATGACTTCGATTTTCGATGCCCCTAGTGTGGAATGAAGGGCATGGACTTGGCGGTTAATATTCGATACCGAAATATGATCCATATCGATAAGGCTGATGCGACCAATACCCGATCGCACCAAGGCTTCGGCAGCCCAGGAGCCAACGCCACCAATGCC
>VGHV01000445.1 GCA_016868095.1 Betaproteobacteria bacterium | reverse complement strand
AGCGCTGTGATCGAAATCGACGATGTATTGCTTGCCAAAATCGCTTGCGGCTTGGCAATTGCATCAATACTTTTGAGAATGCTGCGCTTTAAGCCCTCTTGCTCCGTGGCAGCTTCGATGATGACATCGGCCTTGGCTAAGGCTTCAAGTTCGGTCGCTGTACGCACGCGCGCAAGCATCTGAGCCTTTCCCGCCTCATCAAGGGTTTGCTTTTTAATTTGACGATCGAGCTGATTAGCAATGCCATGGCGTGCCTTTTCAAGGGCTGCCCCTGCGATATCTTGCAGGACCACGTCAAAACCTGCCTGTGCGCAGACCTGGGCAATGCCCTGCCCCATGGTGCCAGCGCCAATAATACCGATCGAGCGAATAGGACCCAGCAATTGCTGGCTAATTTCATCTTGCGACGCGGTAACACTTTGTGTGCTCATGAAAACACTCCCTCAAAAGATTGGATCACAGGATGATAATGTTTCTGTTCTCAAGGGGAGTGACAAGACGATGAATGCCACCATGATGAAGCAGGCCTTGAGCCTGAATGAATTTTTAGAACGTGCAAAAACCCTCTACCCCACGCAACGCATCGTGTCGCGTCTGCCTGATAAAAGTCTGCTTGAGCACAGCTATGCGGTGTTTGCCCAGCGCAGTTACGCACTGGCTCAAGCCTTGCTCGACTTGGGACTGAAAAAGTCTGATCGGGTCGCGACGCTGTGCTGGAATCACCATGCACACCTTGAAGCCTACTTCGGCATTCCAGCGAGCGGTGGCGTGATGCACACCTTGAATTTGCGGCTTGCGCCCGATGAGATTGGTTGGATCGCTGCGCATGCGCAAGACCGTTTTTTGATCGTCGATGATGTGCTCTTGCCGCTTTATAAGCAGTTCGCACAATTACATCGCTTTGAAAAAGTGATCGTTTTTGGTTTTGGCGGCCAAAAGACCGCACTTGAGCCCGATATGATCGATTATGAAAGCCTTATCGGCAGCGTGAGCGCAAAAGCGCGAGACAACTTTAAACCGCCTGCCCACGATGAAGACGATCCGATTGCGATGTGCTACACCTCAGGCACAACCGGTCGGCCCAAAGGCGTGGTCTACTCCCATCGCTCGACCGTCTTGCACTCGCTGATCTCGAGCCTGCCCGACTACATCGGCTTATCTGGGCGCGATGTTGTCATGCCGGTTACCCCCATGTTTCACGCCAACTCATGGGGCATTCCATATGCAGCAGTGATGGTAGGCGCAAGCCTTGTGTTTCCCGGGCCACACCTTGGCCCCGGCGATTTACTCGATCTGATGCAAATCGAACCGCCAACGGTCTCGCTCGGTGTACCCACCATATGGATGTCGTTGATCCAGCTCTTTGACGCAAATCCAGGTCGATGGACGATGCCCAAAGCCATGCGCTCGCTTGTGGGTGGTGCTGCGGTTCCAGAGGCGATGATTCGGGCCTTTGCTGCCCATGGTGTGGCCATCACCCAGGGCTGGGGCATGACCGAGACCTCACCGGTTTGCACGATTTCGGCGATCAAGTCGAACTTGCAAGGCCTCGGCGACGATGAGCGTTTCGCGCTCAATGCCATGGCGGGGGTAAGCGTACCTTTGGTGCAATTGCGGCTGCGCACAGACGATGGCAGCGATGCACCTTGGGATGGCAAGACCGTGGGCGAGATTCAAGTGCGCGGTCCAACGATTACAGGCTCGTATCACTTGGTTGATCAAGATCCCGAGAAATTCACTGAAGACGGTTGGCTTCGTACCGGTGATGTCGCAAGCATAAATAGCGAGGGCTATGTACGTATTAGCGATCGCACCAAGGATTTGATCAAATCGGGCGGCGAGTGGATCAGTTCGGTGGACTTAGAAAATGCCATCATGGCCTACCCCAGCATTGCTGAGGCCGCCGTCATTGCCATGGCGCATCCGAAATGGACCGAGCGTCCGCTCGCCTGCGTCGTGCTAAAACCCGAACAAACGCTTGACGAGGCCTCGATGCGCGCGTTTTTGATCAACAAGGGTTTTGCACGCTGGCAGTTGCCCGATGCTTTCGAGGTGATGGAGGCGATCCCGCGAACATCGACGGGAAAGTTCTGGAAAGTAAAGCTGCGCGAACAGTTCAACGGCTATCGCTTTGATGGCAGCACCTGAGCTTTATCGGCAACGCATCGCCATCCGATATAAACCACATAAAAGTCGGCGGGCTTAAGCGCGCGGTGGTCGCGGTGCATCGGAGCAGGTCCGTACCACCATGAGCCACCGCGGGTGACTTGCTCGCGGCCGCTGCCTGAGTCGACCCACTCCCAAACATTGGCACCCATATCAAAGAGGCCATTTACCCCAGCTCGGCTTTGCCCGACCGCTTGATGACGAAGCGGTGCACCGGCTGCCTCGCGATGGTTGGCTCCGTCCGGACTATCACCCGTCGGGTACGGATACGATTTTCCACGCACAAAGCCCGGTGGCGGCGAGTCGCGAGTCTCAGCGTAAGCAGCGCGCATCCATTCGGCATCGCTTGGTAAACGCTTTCCCGCCCACTGACAAAACTGCTTGGCTTCATGCTAATTCACATGCACCGCAGGCTCGTTG
>VGHV01000444.1 GCA_016868095.1 Betaproteobacteria bacterium | reverse complement strand
CCGCTGTGAATCATCAAGGAGCCCAGAGACGCATAAAGGCAGCAAAGCATCGCCGACCGCTTGGAGCACCTCAAGGCATGGATAGAATTATCATGACTTGGACCCTCAAAGCCATGATTAAAAGCCTCCTCAAAAGCATGACCATCACGATTATTCTCGCCGTTGCCGTGGTTATGTCGACTCGAGTAACAGAGTAGATCCCAAAGGGTGAATCCGTCATGGCTTACCAGATAATTGATACTTGCAGCAGGACTCAGCTTGACCGACCGAAAACTAGACGAGGATCCCGCAAGGCAGTCGGCAAGCACCGCTATGGGCACAGTTTCTGTAATCCAGAACTTACGCATTCCGTCCCGATAGCGATCGTTCCATTCCAAAACACGATCGCCAAATAGACCAAGCTGATAACCCTCTGGACCAAGATCCCATGGCTCGGTAATCAGGAGGCAACGGCTCAAGACCGGATCGTTTTGAATGGCAGCCCATAAGCCCTCAGCAGCCGGTCCTGGCTTATCGCTTTTGTCAGCGCGCAACAAGCTTGTTGCAAGATCAAATCGGAAGCCGTCTACACCAAATTCAAGCACCCACTGCCTAAGACTTTGTATCACCCACTGCCAGCTTTGCTGATCAGAAAAATTTAAACTATTGCCACAACCACTCCAGTTTTCGAGCGTACCGTCCTCACGATGACGATAATAAAAGCCCTCGTCAAGTAATCGAAAATGATAGGGTGGCCCATCAGCATCGAGTTCTGCGCTGTGGTTGTAGACCACATCGAGAATCACCTCAAGTCCCTCATGATGTAAGCGATCAATCGTATCGCGTAGCGATCGCCTGCCATCTCGCCATGCCCTTGCTGGATCTAATTCGCGAGTTGCCGCAAGATAGCCTGCATGAGGAGCACTCCAGGCAAGCACGTTATAACCCCAATAATTCTTAAGGCCAAGCTCAATGAGTCGAGGCTCGTCAATATGCAGACTGATCGGCATCAAGCATAGTGTCGTCACACCGAGCTCACGAAAGTAACGAATTGACGCTTCTTCGGCGAGTGCTTCGATTGACCCACGCAGACCTACCCTGACCGCAGGATTAAGCTGGCTAAAGCCCTTGGGGTGAAGCTCGTAAATCAGACGCCCTCCCCGGATACATCGTTCCATCGCATGGCTACTGGGTAAATCTGTCACCGTCTGTGCAACATATCGATGCGCTTGATACTCCAGAACCCAGCGAGCCATTGGATCGAGTAATACGCTTAACTGACCGGAGGAAGACTCAGGCATCGTATCTGGATTATAAAACCCATAGCAAGTTCCAGGTGCCCAGTCGAGCCCACAAACCGACCAAATTCCACCACTGCAAGCCATCTCAAGTTGCTCAATCACAGATCCTCGAGTCGGGTCGACTCGACAAAGCACGAGGCGCTTTGCTGAAGGAGCAAGCACCGAAACGTCGAGCCCTGAAGGCTTATGCCATGCACCGAGCATTGTCATGCACAGGTACCAGATAGAGCACCGAGAGCGGTGGCAAGTTGATCTCAATACTGTGGCTTTGACCTTGCCAGGCGATCGATTGCTGGGTAAAGGGGCGCGACATAGGCGGTTCTGATGGGTCGTTATCGATCCGATACCCACTGCCTCCAAAGGCTGCATCATCGCTGTTCAAAAGAACTCGCCAACTTAAATCTAAAGGTATGCCAACCCGGTAAGCGGTTCGAGGTGTTGGTGTGAGATTACAAATCACAAGTACAGGGGGCGCCGGCGTTGAAGTATCCGAGAGTTGCTTTTTCAGCCCAGCTTCGCGGAGATAGACGATGATGGAACTTGCGTGATCATCATGACTTATCCAGTGAAATCCTTCAGGGTCGTGATCGCTTAGGTGCAGGCTTGGCCAAAGACGGTATAGATGATTCAGTGTCTTAACGAAATGTTGTAATCCCCGGTGCTCCTTTCTGTCCACCACATACCAGGGCAGGGACTCATCGTGGTTCCACTCTTCGGGACTTCCCCATTCGCCGCCCATGAAAAGCAGCTTTTTGCCTGGATAAGACCACATGAAGGCATATAGGCAGCGGAGATTGGCAAAACGCTGCCAGGTATCGCCTGGCATTTTTCCCCAAAGGGAGGCTTTGCCATGAACGACTTCATCATGCGATAAGGCCAGCATGAATCGCTCAGAATAGGCATACATGATACCAAATGTTAGATCTTTCTGATGATGAGAACGAAACACGGGATCTCTGGAGAAGTAACGCAACACATCATGCATCCAGCCCATATTCCACTTCCAATCAAAACCTAAACCGCTATCGTGTTTGGCAGGATAGGCTTGGGTCGTCACATTAGGAAAGGCGGTAGACTCCTCGGCAATTTTAATTGCCTTTGGTGCAAGCAAACTTAATCGCCGATTCATTTGCTTTAAAAAATCAATCGATTCGAGATTTTCCCTCCCACCAAATTGGTTTGGAATCCACGCACCTTCTTGACGGCTGTAGTCTCGGTAAAGCATCGACGCAACCGCATCGACCCTTATGCCATCAACGCCATACTGCTCGACCCAAAACAATGCATTCGCCAGCAAATAGTTGGCAACTTCACG
>VGHV01000443.1 GCA_016868095.1 Betaproteobacteria bacterium | reverse complement strand
AATCTGGCTATCCGTAAATCTTGACTTTCTCATGTAGAACCTCTTCCTTTGGAAAAAATTCTACTTCTAATCCCCTTGGTTCTAGGGGAGGATTATCGAAGCACAATCGCACCCTGTTGCTCAAGCGCCATGCACCGATCAACGACAGCGCCCGGGTAGGCCCCATAGCCTACTAAATCACCGAGTACGGCAAATGAGCTGGCACCCTGATCTCGCGCATGTGCGAGGCAGGTGTCAAACGCGTGAAGGTTGGCGTGTAGATCGGAAAATAGCGCAAGCTTCACACGAATTGATTCTTGCCGTGCCGGTCCTGGCCACGCATGAGGTAAACAGGACGATTTGAATGATCAATAATATTCATATCGATCGCCTTTCGCTTAGCAAGCTCTCGATCAAATAAGCTGCTTGTGGGCATGAAGCGCATCGTCATGCCTCGCCTTGGCTTACTCGACCGATTAGGTTCTGAACCGTGTAACAAAAACACATCATGCAGCGATATTTGCCCGGCCTTAAGCACAAGGTCAACCGCTTGCGTCTCGTCGAATTCGCTGTCATCCAACTCCTGTGTGAGCGTAACCTCACCGGGCTGAACCTGATGGTGCTTACGAAGACGACGCGATTGATGGGAGCCTCTAATTACCCTCAAACAACCATTTTCAGTGGTGGAATCGTCGACCGCAAGCCATACCGTGCAAGTTGCCAAAGGATTAATCGGCCAGTATTCACCGTCCTGGTGCCAGGGCGTACGCTTGCCCTTGAACGCAGGTTTTGCGAAAAAACTTGAATTCCATAGCGCAATATCAGGCCCAATCAGTTGGGTAACCATATCAAGAATCGCAGGCACTTGGCAGTACGCAAGAAAAGCAGGCGCGATATCGAGTAGGGCTGGACAGTAATCGACATAATTCGGATATGCCTTCACCAAGGCTGCGTGATCGCGCTTGATTGATTCAATCGTGGCCTGTGGCATCTGGAAGTCAGGAACAACAAATCCGTCCCGATGATATTGAGCAATCTGTAATTCGTTCAGCATGAAAAGCCTCCCTGTTGCTGATCCTGAACAACAAGCTAATCGAGCGCGTTGCTTAGCGGCATTCGCAAGTCCTGAAGCATTGATTACTTATTCATTCTTTACCGATCCCTGCATCACGTAGCGCACGATCCCATACCTGCAATTGAAACAATGAGAAAAGCGGATGTCTTTGTTCAAAGCAGAGATTGCCTTGCACTTGCGTTTCGGTAAGGTTTTTTCCAAACCGAGATGATATGGTTGATCTGAGGAAAGTTTTAAAATATCATTATTGCGTTCATCAAGAACGGTGTTCGCCGTGCCAACCTGCCCTCGGGCAAGGTGGTAGAGCCAAAAGGCAGATGAGGCCCAAACGAGTTAATAAGCTCAGGGCAACCATCCGAGCGCACCCGTCCTTGTGACGGGTTTTTTGTTTTCTGGGCGGATTTATTTCCTACTTGCCATGCCCAGCCTATCGGCGAAATGGCTAAAACGGAGCTTTACTATGGATATTTCCTATCGGCCTAATGACTATTTTTGGGCCTCGCGTCGCGGCATTCAATTGGCATCTGATATCAAAGGGGCTGTGCGTCGAGATGCCTACCTAGCAGCGCTTGAATCGGGTGAGGACTTTGATCCCATTTATAGCGAACCGTCGTTAAGTGAAGATTCAAGGCGCGTCCTGGGCCGCCTGCATCCGAGCTATATGGGCGGTGAGTACTTACCTGATCGCGTCACGCTTGAAGTAGAAATTGCTCGGATCGTGATTCGATCAACAACCCGCGATGTGACCTGCGTTTATGCCTCACCTGCAGGCAGACGCATCAAGTATCGAATTGTGGATGAGTACAACGGCGAGACACTTAGTGGTCCTAATGCGTGCTACTCCAATAAGCCCTTGACCCTAGCTGCCCTTACGCGCTTCTTCCTTAAGGGTTGGGATTTGATGCAGGTGCTTCGGTATAACTTTGAGGACTACGGGTATCCCGAAGGTGAGGTGCTTGATTTTGTCGAGCAGGCAAGTTCTGATTTTTATCCAGAGTTTGGCGCCCTCGTAAAACAGCGCATTTATCGGTGGCTCGGTGGTCGCTTGCGTGAATCAGGGCAACGCCGCTTCGTGGCGTTTTCATCATGACAAGCCGACAAACCTCCCACGGTATAGGCCAGCCCAACACGACGGCCAAGCCAAGGGTTCGTCGTGTTGATCACGACGGCCTCTTTGCTGGCATCGAATTTACGCATAGCAGTGGTGAGCGTGTGAGCGCATCTTTTACGATACTGGCATGGGTGCATGCACCTAAGGAAATGCTTGATCGAACCAAGATTGTGTTGACGCGTGGATACTTCACGATGGTTAGCCCCGACTTAGCGATGCAACGGAAAAAGCGCAAAAAGCGTGAGACGGCCTGTTTAGAGGCCTTTGGGGCTACGAAACTCCGAAATCTCAAGCGACCCAAAGTCATCGAGATGGATGATGACTTTGCTACCGTCGAATTCACCCAAGCAAACGGTGAGCGCGTAAGTGCTGAGTACCGTAGATCAGGCTGGGTTATTGCGCCAGGCTTTGTTATTGCGGAGGTGCAAAAAGCCCTGGCA
>VGHV01000442.1 GCA_016868095.1 Betaproteobacteria bacterium | reverse complement strand
AGATTTTCGTGAGCTCTCCACGCTCGGCGCTGGCTTCGGTTCGCTTTGAATTCGCCAACCTTGACCCTGACGGGGACACATGCCTTGCAATCATCGCACCATGGGCGGTAAGTGAATACACCACTGCGTCGAAAACCCACGCGGACTAAATCGCTATAAACATCGTGGTGAATCAAGTGATTGGGCGTGGCAACCTGAGAACGAGCAGCCCTCCCTGGTAGGTAACTGCAAGGGTAGGGCGCAGTTGCATAGAACTGCAGCGTTGAGAATGGTGCTTCGTGCGGATGAGTCATGGCCAATCCAGTTGGCAAGTCGACCAATCGGGTGGGCTGAGCCTACACAAAACACGTATCGTTTCGAGATAATGTTGTCGAGGCATTGGACGAGCGCCCATCAGTGCCAAGTGTTCGGTTTGCTGTTGGCAGTCTATCATTGTGAAGCCCTCACGGACGAGCAGAGCGACCAGGGCGGCAAGTGCAATCTTGGAGCCATCAGCGAGGCGGGTAAACATCGATTCGCCAAAAAACATGCGTCCAATACTTACGCCGTAAAGACCAGCCATGAGTTCGTCCCCATGGCGCAGTTCGATGCTTTGAGCTTTGCCACTAAGATGAAGTTGGATGTAGGCCTTAATCATGGGTTCTGTGATCCATGTACCGTCTTGGCTAGACCGTGGGGCTGCGCATGCACGCATCACTGCGGGAAAATCCTGATTAAGCCTGAGCGACCATGCCCTGTCTTTCATGAGTGTGCGGGTACGTTTTTTAAGTGAACGGTGAAAGCGAAACTCCTCACAAAAGAGCACCATGCGCGGGTCTGGACTCCACCACAAAACAGGTTGGCCATCGCTATACCATGGAAAGATGCCGGCCTTGTAGGCCTCGATAAGCCTAGGTGCGCTAAGGTCCATACCTGCGCAGAGCAAACCCGAGGGTTCATCAAGCGCATGTGCCGGATCAGGCAGTGCTTCGTTGGCGTGAACCCAGCGCAATTGCATCGTAGTGAAAGGTTGATCGTTCAAACATAGGATCGGTTTGCTGATCCTCCAGAAACCACTTTAGTGCTTTGTAAACCGTCCGAAACGCAATGTGGTCCCAAGGAATATCTTCAGCGCTATAAAGTTTTGCCTCAAGGCTTTCCTCGCCAGGATCAAGATCGGGGCTCAACATTTCCGCACGATAAAACATATGAACTTGGTTGACATGGGGTACGTCGATCATTGCAAAAGGCTTGAGTGCGGTGATTTTCGCACCGGCTTCCTCGCGGGTTTCTCTTTCTGCGCCTTGCTCAGTCGTTTCATCGTTTTCCAGAAAACCGGCAGGTAAGGTCCAAAATCCATAACGCGGTTCAATCGCGCGACGGCATAAAAGGATCCGACCATCCCAGGTACTCACGGTACCAACGACCATGTTCGGATTTTGATAATGGATCGTCTTGCAACCGCTGCAAACCCAGCGCAAACGGTTATCGCCAGCAGGTATCGATTGTTGGACAGGACTTGCACAGCTTGAACAAAATTTCATAAGGATCAGTCTCCCGGAGGGCGTCATTGCTTGGACCGCCTTCGTTGCGGCAAGGACGCCAAAGGGTCATCGCGAAGACGCAGTTTAGCTCGCCAGCAGCATCTCTGTTACACTCTCGACATCTGACGCGGGGTGGAGCAGCCCGGTAGCTCGTCGGGCTCATAACCCGAAGGTCGCAGGTTCAAATCCTGCCCCCGCAACCAATCAAGATTTTCTTCGCGCAAGTCAACGCTTCAATCCGCTTCTAAGCCTGGACTAGCGTGCGCCCGGACGATCTTGAACCCATCTGAATTTGTCTGGTCGCGGCATCAGTTCGTTGACACGGCCTGCTAACTCGGTTCTTTTTGGCTCTTGCTTCGGCGTGGGCACGCGTGAATGGCATGTGTAACTTGGAAATCAACAGTCGAGCATGAACACCAACCAGGTGATGAGGGTTTTGGAGGCGGCCTTGCTAACAAGCCGTGAACCCCTCAGCGTTTCGAAGTTGCGTACACTTTTTGAGGATCAGGTCGGTCCTGACACCCTAAGGCAGTTGCTTGAGCGTTTGCGTGAGAGTTGGAAAGGCAAGAGCGTGGAACTTGTCGCTCTCGCTAGCGGATGGCGCTTTCAAACAGCTAGTGATGTGTCGGTATTTCTCGCAAGTCTTCATCCAGAGAAGCCACCGAAGTACTCGCGCGCTGTGATGGAAACGCTTGCGATCATTGCCTACCGACAGCCTGTTACACGCGGCGATATCGAGTCGATCCGAGGCGTGACGGTGTCGAGCCAGGTGATCAAAACCCTCGAGGATCGAGGATGGATTGAAACCATAGGCCACAAAGAAGTACTTGGACGCCCCGCTTTGCTGGGAACAACGCGTCAGTTTCTTGATGATATGGGGCTTGAAACACTGAGCCAATTACCTACGCTTGAGGCGCAGCGGGGTATGAGTGATTTACTTGATGCGGCTCAGCCGCTTGAAGCAAGCGAACCGCCTGAAGCAGACGTAGTTCTTTCAACCACCGATCCTGCCCAGCAAGCCGCTGAGGAGTCTGATACCCATGAACAAACCCAAGGATGACCTTGTTCCGGCCGATTCATCAGCGCTGGCTGCT
>VGHV01000441.1 GCA_016868095.1 Betaproteobacteria bacterium | reverse complement strand
TGCCGAGGCTGGTTTCCGACTGCCCGGCAATCGACCAGCCGACATCGCAGCAACCCTCGATCGCATGCATAAACATAGCGCTCGATTGAGCAGGAAGATGACAGTGCTGCCCCGGTCCAATTCTTAAGGCGTAAAAGCCGAGCATTTGCAAGGCATCGCTTCCTGTTTCCGGGTTGATAAAGGTCAGTAAGGCGTGTGCTTCGCCCTTGGATGACAAGTGATCAAGACTTTGTCTTGTTTTTTCATAAGCGAAGTGCAGCATCGGATACTGGCTTGCATGACGTTTTAAATACTTTGTCGGTGCAAGCCCCGCGGCATGATAAGCGCTTGAGCGTCTGAGTGCATCCTTATTTGCTACTTGCGTTGGGCCTGCCTCGTGATAGGAGGTTTCAAGGTAATACACCAAGGGCAAGTCAAGCACATCAAGCCAAACCACGGGAGCTTTGCCCTCATGGCCATGCTCATGCCATAGTCCAGTAGGCGTGAGAATCAAATCACCGTTCATCTCGCAGCGTTCGCCCTCAACAGTGGTGTAGGCACCGTCGCCTTCAACCACCATGCGCACCGCGTTGGGCGTGTGTCGGTGTGCAGGCGCCCACTCGCCAGGTAGCAATAATTGCATCCCGAGATACATTGAGGGACTTGCCTGCATGCGATCGAGGCCATGTCCGGGGTTGGCAAGCACAAGTACCCGACGTTCTGCTTTTTCTATCGGTGTCAGCCTGCCTGCTTCGAGCAAAAGAGGCCGAATATCGCTGTAGCGCCATAGGGTTGCCGCAGTACGAGGGCTTGGTCGATTTGCCGGCATCACCGCCCGAAGGCTTGGCCAAAGCGGCAGTAAATTGTGCGCCCTCAGCGCATCCACATAGGCCTGCGGTAGATCATCGAGTCGACCTAAATCAGTCATGAAGCATGTCCCTCAGTGGCAAGCAGATCGCCGCGCCAGCCATAAAGCCACTGAAGCGCGTCATAAAAGGCTTCGTTAGAGCGCCCTCGCCATAAGTCATTGCGAACCAGTCGCTCAACACCTTCTGCATGGTAAATCCGACCCATTTCACGTGCGGACAAAACAATGCGCGCCGTTCGGGCAATACGTGCCTTTTGATAATGCTCAAAGGCAGACCTGAGATTATCCGGGGCGCGCTCAACGCACTGGCCCAGGGTGACCGCATCTTCAAGCGCCATGCAAGCGCCTTGGGCCATGTATTGGGTGGTTGGGTGAGCCGCATCGCCAAGCAGGGTCACAAGGCCAAAACTCCACCGTTCGATCGGGTCACGATCTGCGGTAGCCCAGCGTTTCCAGGACTTGGGAAGATCGATCAACTGCCTTGCTTGCGGGATGACACGCTGAAAATACGACTGAACTTCGTCGGCACTCCCATCACGCACGCCCCATTGCTCATCGTGTCGGCTGTGAAAGGTCACTACGACGTTGTACTGCTCCCCGCCGCGAAGCGGGTAATGAACAAGATGGCACTTGGGCCCAACCCAAATCGCAGCCGCATTCCAGCGTAAATCGGCCGGAAACGCCTCCCAATCAACTACTGCCCGATAAACGACATGGCCTGTCACTCGTGCTTGATCGCCCACATACTGCTCGCGAACCATCGACTTGATGCCGTCTGCACCAATGAGCGCAGCCCCGATGTACTTATTGCCCAGTTGGTCTAAGACACAAACCTGATCCTCGTCCTGGTTAATCGAGTACACCCTGACCGAGGTATGAAAGCTGATGCTTGGGACCTTTAAGGCTGCTTCAAGCAGGCTATTGTGTGCATCGACACGGTGAATCACCGCATAGGGATTGTCAAATCGAGCTAAAAAAGCTTCGCCGGTTGAGATTTTTGCAACTTGGTAGCCATCGATTGCGTCGTGCATCACCAGATGATCGGTATATACCGCTCTTTGCCTTGCCATGGGTCCGACCCCAAGTAAGTCAAAAGCGTGGAAGGCATTAGGACCAAGTTGCATACCCGCACCGATCTCACCGATTTCGGCCGCTTGCTCGAGTACCTTGACCTTCCTGCCCGCTTTGGCAAGCGCAAGCGCTGCTGCGAGTCCACCAATACCGCCACCGGCAATCAGGATAGCCTGGTCTCGTTGACTTTTAGAAGAGGCACAATGCATGCTCAGCGCCACATCGTGCTAAATGCTTCAAGCTTAGGGGTTTGTTGAATGATTGCAGCCATTGTCATGATCATCATCCTTGTCGGGGCCGTCGCCGCTTGGCTTGGGTTTCGCGCGGGTTACCGCCGAGGCTGGACCGAGCGCGATCAGCAACACAAGATCGAAAACTAAGCATAACAAGCGCGAGCGCAAGCATGGGTCCGGCCGTAGAAGATTTTGTTTTCCAAACGAGCGATCCAGCCGTTGAGATCCGCGCAAGAATTGGAGGACACGGTCCTCCTTTGCTCTTATTGCATGGTAATCCACTATCGCAGCGCAGTTGGGATCGGATGCTGCCAAGGCTGCTTGAACGTTTTAGCGTGGTTACCAGCGATCTCAGAGGCTACGGCGAGAGCTCCAAGCCGCCCGGCGAGGCTGATCATCGAAACTACAGCTTTAGACAGATGGGCACTGACCAATTTGAGCTTATGAGCCACTTGGGTTTTGAGCGATTTTCCCTGGCAGGGCATG
>VGHV01000440.1 GCA_016868095.1 Betaproteobacteria bacterium | reverse complement strand
ATCGCCTTCCATGCGCCCACACTTATCGGCTGTTTATTTGTTAAGGATCGTTTCCGAACGTTACGCGTCTGTTTTGTCAGTCGCTTTATTCGTCGCTGTCGTCGTAACGTCAGCAGAGAAGCGAGATTATGAGCAGGTTTTTTGAAGATGTCAAATTGATTGCAAGGCTGAGTTCTTATGTGGGGACTTTAGGCTTCGTCTACGGACCGCTCTCTCAAGCGTGCGGTGCTCTTATTTCAAGCTGCATCGCACGCTGTTCTGGCAACCGCGCCCACTAAGCACAACCAAACGAAACGCTATCGATGCGTAAAGGAGGGCGAGCGCTTTTCCAGAAAGGCCTGCATGCCTTCCTTTTGATCCGCCGTACCAAAGAGTGCATGGAAGTTGCGTCTTTCAAAGAGCAGGCCTTCTGATAATGAAACTTCAAGGGCACGATTAATCGACTCTTTTGCAGCCATCAGTGACGGGAGGCTAAGCTTCGCCATGGCGTTTGCCACCGATAAGGTCTGAGGGATCAAGTCGGCCAATGGGTAGACCCGTGAAATCAAGCCGTCGGCCAGGGCCTGCTCTGCTCCGATCATTTTCCCCGTGAGCACCATATCCATCGCCCTTGCCTTACCCGCCAATCGGGTCAGCCGCTGCGTGCCGCCCGCGCCGGGAATTACAGCGAGCTTGATCTCTGGCTGACCGAATTTTGCGTTGTCCGCTGCAAAAACCATATCGCACATCATTGCTAGTTCGCAGCCACCCCCGAGCGCAAAGCCTGCAACCGCTGCGATGACTGGCTTGCGAACTTTTCGGATGGTTTCCCAATTTCGGGAGATGTATTCGTTTTTATACACATCGACGAAATCGTAGTGCTTCATTGCGTCTATGTCTGCGCCCGCCGCAAAGGCCTTGTCACTTCCTGTGATGATGATGACCATAACTTCGGGGTCTTTGTCGGCTTTAAGAAGCGCTTCGCCTAGACAGTCCATGAGAGCATCATTGAGCGCGTTGAGCTGTTTAGGTCGATTCAAGCGCATCAGGCTAATAGGTCCATGCCTTTCAATAAGGACGGGCGCTTGCTGAGCGGTGGGAGTCTGCTCGAACGTGGCGGGAGTCTGCTCGACCGTGGTGGGAGTCTGCTCGACCGGGGTAGCGGCTTCGTTTGACTCATGTTGCTTAGACATTGCTGTTCTCCAAGGGTTAGTCATCTCTCGAATTGTTTCTTATTTTGGCTGATCGGAGCGGAGGAGGCTGGGCGAATTGAGTACGAATTCGGGCTAGACTGCTGCCTAGTCGCACCGCTCTTGCGCTATTGCTGGGGCGCGTTGAACCTAGTGAATCACCCAGGCCAAGTTGCCTTGTGAAAGGGAGCGTGATGACAGCCCAAGAATGCGCCGAACGCGTACGCGATTTAATGTTTGCCGAAGACACGGCAGCCCAAGCACTTGGGATCGATATTTTGGATATCGGCCCCGGACGCGCGCGCTTAAGCATGCGGGTCCAAGGCCATATGACAAACGGGCATCACATCTGCCACGGAGGCTTTATCTTCACGCTTGCAGATACTGCCTTTGCATATAGTTGCAATAGTTATAATCAACGATGTGTCGCCGCTGGCGCCATGATCGATTTTGTATCGGCGGCGCATGCGCACGAATTATTGATTGCAGAGGCCATGGAAGTAAGCCGTGGCAAACGAAGCGGCGTCTACGATGTGCGGGTAAAAAGGGAGGATGGCGCACTCATTGCCGTGTTTCGCGGCCGATCAGCCACGATTAAGGGACAATTCTTCGAAACCACCTAAGTCTCATTGCCCATGGAAAACAAGCCTCACTCAGCGTCAGCCTCGAGCCATTCAGCTTCGGGGCCCAATACGGAACTTCACCGCACAGCATCCGAAGCTGCACAAAGCATCGCGCCAACCCTGCATCGCTCACCTCACGGCCTTTTACTGGAGCCCATTGAGAAGGCCTCACTTGATGAGTTACGTGCATTACAGCTACAGCGCCTAAAGACAAGTCTCAAGGCGGCCTATGAATCGGTTCCACACTATAGACACCGATTTGACGAGGTCGGCGCTCACCCTGACCAACTGCAGCACTTAGAAGACTTAGCAAAGTTCCCATTCACCACGAAAGCAGATTTACGTGACACTTATCCTTTTGGCATGTTTGCTGTTCCGAGGGATAAGGTTGTTCGGATTCACGCTTCAAGCGGGACTACAGGAAAGCCAACTGTTGTTGGATACACTAAAAACGATATCGATATATGGGCACAACTTGTTGCTCGTTCGATTCGGGCTTCTGGCGCACGACCGGGCGATATGGTCCACATCAGCTATGGCTATGGTCTCTTTACTGGCGGACTTGGTGCGCATTATGGCGCGGAGAAATTAGGATTAACTGTTGTGCCGTTTGGCGGCGGACAGACTGAGCGCCAGGTTCAATTGATCCAGGATTTTAAGCCCGACATCATTATGGTCACCCCAAGCTATATGCTTGCGATCGCTGACGAGTTTGAACGACAAGGCATGCTAGCGCGCGAATCAAGCTTGCGAATCGGGATCTTCGGTGCAGAGCCCTGGACCAATGAAATGCGGCGCGAAATCGAGCAGCGCATGGGTATCGATGCGGTTGATATTTACGGACTATCCGAAGT
>VGHV01000439.1 GCA_016868095.1 Betaproteobacteria bacterium | reverse complement strand
AGACTTGCCAGGATCTAGCGAACGATTCAATTGGCCTGTGAATCGGCGTCAAGCGCTTGAGGCCTTGGATCACTTTATTAAGCAGGTCTTGCCTCGGTTTGGGCCTTACCAAGATGCCATGTGGTCTGGTGAACCATTCTTATGGCACAGCCTGCTTGCGAGCGCACTCAACCTCAGGCTTTTGAGGCCACTCGAAGTGATCGAGGCAGCTTGTGGCGCCTACGAGCAAGATCCCCAGCAATACCCACTGCCAACGGTCGAGGGCTTTGTCAGGCAAATTCTGGGTTGGCGAGCGTTTATGCGAGGCCTTTACTGGCTAAACATGCCCCAGATGGCGCAGGCCAATCACTTTAACCATCACGCCGCACTACCAAGCTGGTTCTGGAGTGGTCAATGTCAAATGAATTGCTTGCGTCAGACATTGCTCCAAACATTTGAGTATGCCTATGCCCATCATATCCAGCGTCTGATGGTTGTCGGTAATTTTTCTCTGCTTGCGGGCCTTCAGCCGAAGGCGGTTGCAGATTGGTTTCACGCGGTTTATGTCGATGCGATCGACTGGGTCCATTTGCCCAATGTGATGGTGATGGCGCTTCATGCGATGGGTCCAAGTTTAAGTTCTAAACCTTATATTGCCAGCGGTCAATACATTGCACGAATGAGCAATTACTGCAAGCAGTGTTCCTACAAGCCTGCACTTCGCGATGGCGAAAGCGCTTGTCCGTTTACGGTTTTTTATTGGGATTTTTTAAAGCGGAATCAGGCTGAACTCGAGAAAAACCCTCGCATGTTTCACGCAATCCGCCAGATCAAGGCGATGGATGCAGCGCAAGTGGCCAACAACGCAAAGCAAGCGCAGCACTATCGCGAAAGCCTAGAAACGCTTTAGTTGCTGTCGCAAATCGCAAGCATCACTGCGCTGTAGGCATGCAGTTGGTTTTCATGAATTTCACCATTAGCCTGAAATCCGATCAATACCGGTGCTTGAAGATAATGTTGAACCCACTGCGCTTCAAGGCCTGCTTGGGAAAACAGATGCTGGCCGCGCGCAAGGCAGCTTATATAAACGACTGCAAGAAGCGTTTGCCCAGCCTCTTCGATCGACTCGCGAAGTGCTGTGCAACTGGCAATGAGATCGGCGCGAGCGGCCTGCGGGTCTCGCGTGCAAAAGCGCAACGACCATCCAACCTTTGCCTGCCCTGCAATGGCGATCGTTCCATTTGACGGATCGATCCCCAAAAGATTACGAACCTGGCCTGACTGATTCACTCGTTCAGGGTCTTTAATCTCAACCAAAAGTCCGCCTTGCAATTTATCCTTGGGAATGGCAGCGATAACACTTCGTCCATCGGATCTATGTTCTAGATCGTGATGTATACCGAGGTCTTGTAGCAAGACATCCATCGCGGGTCTGTCGTCGATGCGTCGAACAAGGTGGCGTTCGCCTCGCGTAATTTCATGTCGGCTGCCGATCGCCCGACAGCCCTGGCTGAAACCGCGCCGAATACCTGCGTCTTGTCTGAGAACAAGACCGGAAAGTCCACCGTAAAGCACCTCATTGGCGACTTGGGGTAAGTTGCCTTCCAAACCGCTACAGATACCGCCTGCGCACATGGCGCTCTCGTGGCGCTCACTTAATTCGTCCAAGAGTTCGCTCAAATCACTAAGCTGCGGATCCGCGTGAACCAGCAGCGCCGTCGCTTGCTTGCGGTTTGCCGCTTCGATGGCCTTCGTTGATTTGCGCCGACCCGAGAACACTTCAAAGCTTGAAGACGCCAGCGTGCCTATCATCAATGCAATGGCAGCCTCATCAAGGTATTCAGCAGGTCCTGCGAGCACGCTTTCAGCGCAGCAGCCCACCCAATTGCGAATGCCTGTTCGCTCAATAATATGTCGCAACAGCGCTTCGGCATCACTGGCAAAGGCTGTCGTGAAATAAATCCACCCTATCCAGGTGCGTTCTTTGACAGTTTGTGATTCGAGACTTGCTTTGTGCTCGTGCTGCTTAAACCAGGGCTCGACTTGCGCAAGCGCAAGTTCGCTGGCCATGCGCCAGTCGTAATGCGTGGCATGACCCAGCGCAAAGCCTGGGTTGGTTTGCCCGGCATTCACATGGAAGCTCCAGGCTTGCCCTTTGCTGGTGTTTTCTGTCGAGGGATTTTCGTTTGACGCTTTGACTTCGCGGGCTGGCCGCTATGGTCGGATCCACGATCGCGCTGCGCTGCCCCTGTTTGCATGCCCGATGCTTGGGTGCCGGAGGCTGCAGGGGCTTGTTCTGTTTCGGGTGTGGGAGCAAGGCTTGCCTTACTTGCGAGCTGTTCAAACTGCTTTTGCAGAAACCCCCACCACTGGTTGGCTTGCTCCATAGCCGGGTGCGCACTTTGCCCTTGCTCTTGGGCGGTTGGGTTGTGCACCGAGGCCGTAGCGTTATGTCCCGGGTCAGCTGCGTTTTGTCCTGGGGTCGTTGGGTTGCGCTCCGGGGCTGTCGCGGTCGATGGCTCATTGTCGGTCGATTCATGTTGGCTTTCCATCATCGAACGAAAGCCAGCAATGCCTGCGCGTTGTATCTCTAGGCCTTGGATCGTGGACCGCAGCAAGGCTTGGTTGACCGATAGCCATTGCTCGACAGCCTTTAAATCCTTGATGCGGCGAT